>JAJAZB010000315.1 GCA_026785975.1 Cytophagaceae bacterium
ACATCGAACTCAATAACGGGGGAATGGTGCCATTTTGGTTCGAGCAACTGGCGGTGCCGGTCTAAGAAACCGCCCTGCCGGTGGCCATCAACAGCGACCTGGAACGTATGTATAAAAAATCCCGCGACCGTGGTCAGCGTGACCCGAGCAACCGGCAGTTTAAAAACAAAAAGAAGGGCGGCCCCGACAAGCCGGGCCAAGCGGGACCGGAGCGCGGAAAACCTGGCGGTGGGCCACCCAGCGGAAGGAATAAATAGCTTGGTGCCACAGCAAAAAAAAGCGCCTGCCCGTCATTGCGAGCGTAGCAATCTGCCGCCGTAGACCAGAAAAGCTGATGTACCAATGATTCTGGCCCGCTTCGGCAGATTGCTACGCTCGCAATGACGGGCAGGCGCTTTTTTTTGCGTAACACCAGTTATTTTAGAGATCTTTTAATGAAAAATTTAACTGGCTGTTTTTTGGTCGCCCTGGCAGGGTGGCTCGTTGGGTGCGATACGAACGCGATATTCAACGACAACGTAGACATCCCTGAAGGCAAGTGGTTCGTTAAGCAGGTACCCTCGTTTGGCTTCGACGTTTCCGACACTACCGCCCGTTACAACGTATTTTACAACGTCCGCAATGGGCGCGCTTACCCGTACTACAACCTCTACCTGACACGGTATCTCTACAACGCCCAGGGCAAATTGATCAGTAAAAAACTGGATCAGCTTTTCCTGGCCGATGCCACCACGGGCAAGCCGCTTGGTACCGGGCTTGGCGATTTGTACGACCATAAAATATTGGCCTTGCCCGCCTACCAGTTTCCGGCGGCGGGCCGCTACACCGTGAAAATTGAGCAGTATATGCGGCAGAATCCGCTCCCCGACGTATACAGCGTAGGGATTGCGGTAGAGAAAATTCCACCCTCTACGCCCTGAGTCCAAAAAGCACAGTTTGGTAGCAAGGTGAGAAAGCAGCTTTTGCAGATTTAAAAGATTGTCCTACATTATCTTTCCGCTAAAAGTCAGCGCGATAGCATTATTCCGGGGGTAAAGCCGTACCTTTGCAGGCCTTTTTGGTGAACGGTTACAAGAAATCTGGTGCTCGAAATGAATGCTAAAATCTTACGAACTGTTTACTGATAACTGATAACTGAACACTGAACAAGATGCAAAGCATCCGAAATATCGCCATCATTGCCCACGTCGACCACGGTAAAACGACGTTGGTCGATAAAATTATTCATGCCTCCAAACTGTTTCGCGACAACCAGGAATTTGGCGACCTGATCCTCGACTCCAACGATTTGGAGCGCGAGCGGGGCATTACCATCGTTTCTAAAAACGTATCTGTCCGCTACAAAGACGTTAAAATCAATATCATCGACACGCCGGGCCACAGCGACTTCGGCGGTGAAGTGGAGCGCGTCCTCAAACTGGCCGACGGGGTATTGCTCCTCGTCGATGCCTTCGAGGGGCCGATGCCGCAGACCCGCTTTGTGTTGACCAAGGCCCTGCACCTGGGTTTGAAACCCATCGTGGTGATCAACAAAGTGGACAAGGAAAACTGCCGTCCCGATGAAGTCCACGAGCAGGTATTCGACCTGATGTTCAACTTGGAAGCTACCGAGGAACAATTGGATTTTCCCACGCTGTACGGTTCTTCCAAGCAGGGCTGGATGAGCACGGATTGGCAACACCCCACCACCGATATTACCGCCCTACTCGATGCCGTGATCGAGCACATTCCTGAGGCGACCCAGCGCGAAGGATTACCCCAAATGCAGATTACCTCGCTCGATTATTCCTCGTTTGTGGGTCGGATCGCCATTGGTCGGGTGTATCGCGGCACACTTCGGGAGAACGCGCAAATGGCCCTGGTGAGAGCTGACGGGTCGGTTAAAAAGGTTAAAATCAAAGAACTACAGGTTTTTGAAGGACTCGGTCGCGTGAAAGTGGCCGAAGTGAGTTCGGGTGAAATCTGCGCCGTGACGGGTATTGAAGATTTTGAAATCGGCGATACCCTGACTGACATCGAAACGCCGGAAGGTCTGCCGCGCATCAGTATCGATGAGCCGACGATGAATATGCTTTTTACGATCAACAATTCCCCGTTTTTTGGAAAAGAAGGCAAATTCGTTACCTCCCGCCACCTGCGTGACCGGCTGATGAAGGAGACCGAGAAAAACCTCGCCCTGCGCGTCGAAACCACGGATTCAGAAGATCGGTTTCTGGTGTTTGGCCGGGGGATTTTGCACTTGTCGATTCTTATCGAAACAATGCGCCGGGAGGGTTACGAACTTCAGGTCGGCCAGCCACAGGTGCTGTACAAGTTTGACGAAAATGGCAATCGTCTGGAACCCCTTGAAACCCTGGTGGTGGACGTGCCTGAGGAAACGGCCGGGAAAGTCATCGAATTGGTTACCCAGCGTAAAGGCGAACTGCTCGTCATGGAACCCAAGGGCGATTTGCAGCACCTGGAGTTCAATATTCCGTCGCGCGGGTTGATTGGTCTGCGCTCCAACGTGCTGACATCGACCTTCGGGGAGGCCGTGATGAGCCACCGCTTCAAGAGTTTTGAGCCGTTCCGGGGACCGATTGCGGGCCGCATCAACGGCTCCTTGATTTCAATGGGCAACGGCCCGTCAACGCCCTATTCCATCGATAAACTCCAGGATCGGGGCGTATTTTTTATCGATGCGAATGAAGAACTTTACACGGGTCAGGTGGTGGGCGAACACAACCGCCAGAACGACATCGTCGTGAACCTGCAAACCGCCAAGAAACTAACCAATATGCGGGCTTCCGGCTCGGACGACAACGTGAAGATTTCGCCGAAAATCCAGTTTTCACTCGAAGAGTCGATGGAATACATTCAGAAGGATGAGTACCTCGAAATCACGCCGAAGTCCATTCGGATGCGTAAAGTTTACCTCGACGAAAACGAGCGCAAACGTATGGAAAACAAGTTTGCAACGGTGGAAGCCTAATCTGCTTTTATAGTTTAAGTCTTAAGTATTTAAGTACCAAGTATTAAGTAATCGGGCAAAGACGTTCAAGTTTGGTTTTTTAAACCATTGACTTTTAACAGGTTAACTGAGAAAAGCTATTATATTTTTTTTACCTTAGTACTTAATACCTCCGACTTGATACCTTTATAAAAAGACCCCTGCCGAAAGCGGGGGTCTTTTCTTTTCCCCCGCTTTCGCGTATTTTAGAGGGCCAAATCCACCTTTTTTAAAATACGCTGATGCCTTTACCCTTTACCCACTTGTTGTTGGGCGTAGTGCTGTTGGGGTGTAACCTGCCGGTTGTCGCCCAACGAAATACCCTGCACCGGGCCACGGACAAACGAACGACTACCCCGCAAATCGTTTCGCCATCCATTGACTGGCAGCCCGTTATCGAAATGGACGGGCAACTATTTCCTTCCTACGTACTGGCCACCGCAACGGCCACACTCTACGACGCCACCGACGAAGACCCCAACTGGCTCGGCGATCCGAATGGGATGATTGGCATCCGGGTGATGAATCCCACCGCCCAAACGCACGTGAAACTGGAAGTTCAGCTCCCAAATCTGACCGAAGCCCTGAGCGTGTACGAAGGGACGCTTAGCGAGGCCGGTAAACCGTACTACATTTTCCCGCAGATGCGTTACGACTACGACCGCCTGCCGCAACTGCTTCAGCCCCGGCCCGCTACGGCGGTTTTCACGCTGTACCTCAATGGGCAACGAGTGGGGCAAAAAGCTAAATCGTTTCCGGTGCGAGCCATTACCGATTGTCCGTACATTTTTGAAAACGTCTACGGCGACAGCGAAGATATTTCCTGGATGTTTGCCGCGTACGTCAACGAAAATCATCCCGACGTCGACGTGATCCTGCAAGAAGCGCTATCGACGGGCTTGGTCAAAAGCATCGATGGCTACCAGGGCGGCCCCGGCGACGTCTACAAGCAGGTTTTTGCCCTCTGGACGGTCTTTCAAAAACGCGGCATCAAGTACAGTTCGATCACGCGCCCCAGCGGCGGCGATAGCAAAGCGCAAAGCCAGACGGTGCGGCCCCTGGGCCAGGCACTGCGACTTAAGCAGGCCAATTGCGTGGATGGAACGGTGTTGTTCGCCTCGGTTTTGCGAAAAATCGAACTGGACCCCTTTCTGGTGCTGGTGCCGGGGCATTGCTTTCTGGGCTTTTACCTCGATAAAGCGCACAAAGATTTTGAACTGCTCGAAACCACCCGGTTGAGTACAAATCCCAGCGGCTCGGGCAGCAAAAAAATGGCGAAGATTTACGGCAAATGGTTCGGAAATGATGCGCGCTACCTGCGTTCGTGGCGGACGTTCAGCGACGCTATCGACGATGCCAATGCGACGTACGACCAGTACAAAAAGAAATTGGAAGACGAAACCAAATCCGACCTGACTTGTCAGATCATCGACATCGACGAGTGCCGCAAAACGGGCGTCATGCCCATCAACCAGCCGCTGACGATTCTGACGATGCAAACTTCCCCAGCGACAGCGACCAGTCGTAAGGCCGAAAAACCAGTTTCGGTGCGGAACCGGGAGCGAGTACGCCGTACCGAACCAGTAGGCGAAAAACCCCCGTTTTCCCGCCAAAATCGCCCGTAAACCACTGGAAAATTCGGGATACCTCAACCACGTTGGCAACCGAATCAAGCCGACAATCGCTCTCCAGAAAAGCAATGGTTGCCGTTTCGAGTTGTTGGTCAACGACTTCGGGCCGGTAAAACAGGATGGGTGGACAGGCCGCCGCGCCACAGTTGAGCGCGAAATGCACCCGAACGTCGCGGCGCTGCACCCGAAAGCGTCGTTCCCAGGCCGAAGGAAACGGATTGGCCAGGTAGCCAAACCCGTACGTGAACTGGGAGCGCCGCAGCAGGCCATGCTCGATGTTGTTGAGACTGAGGCGCTTCCCGCCCACGTCAATCCATTTTTTACTAAAAAAGCCCATCCGGTTTTTTCGGTAAAAATTCAGATGCTGTTTCAGTAAAATCTGCGAAAAGGCGTTGTAGAAATTGATCCAGACCGCTTTTCGGACTTGGTCCGTGTTGAGTTGCCGGGCCATTTCGTCAAAATTAGTGCGCCGTAGTTTTTCCAAAAAGGGCTGATGATCCGTCTCTTTTTTGACGGCGGAGAGAAGTTGTCGCGAAAGTTGAACGTAATTGGTCATGGCGAGCGAGTGGAACGAATGGACCAGGACTTTACGGATGAGCCTCACCCCTTCCCCTCTTCGGTAGAGAGGGGTCAAGTACCGGCCTCACCCCTACCCCTCTCCGGTGGAGAGGGGAAGGGGTGAGGCCACGCGAGTGAGATTTTGCGTAAGTTCTGAACGTTTTTATAAATCGTCAACACTGTTTTTCAGGCACGAAGCCAGTTTTCGAGGAGTTGCCTACCCGACGGCGTCATGTACGATTCGGGGTGAAATTGCACGCCGCGCACGTCGAACCGGCGGTGACGTAACGCCATGACCACGTCGTCGGGTGAGTACGCCGTAATTTCCAAAACATCGGGAAATCTCACCGACGACACCGCCCAAGAGTGGTACAGGCCCACCGTCAGCGGGGTGGGTAGGTTTTCAAACAGCAGGTCGGTCCGATTGACAACCTCGATATCCTGCCGAATGCCGTGGTACACATTCGGTAAATTAAGGAGTGTTCCTCCAAACACCTCCGCAATGGCCTGATGGCCCAGGCACACGCCCAGAATGGATTTTGTTGCGGCAAACTCCCGAATGAGGGCCAGCAACTTTCCGGCTTCAGCCGGTAGGCCCGGCCCCGGTGAGAGCAGGATTTTATCGTAAAAACCGACTTCGTCAAAATCAATCGCATCGTTTTTCACGACGGTTACAACCGCACCCGCTTCCTCCATGATTTGCAGTAGATTGTACGTGAACGAGTCGTAATTATCGATCAGGAGGATTTTTTTCATGGCGGCTACGTCTGAATCACCCCCACGTTGTAGCGCCGGGTAATCGGCGCGTGGTTAGCGGCTTCGATACCCATGGCAATGGTTTGGCGCAGGGCCAGGGGGTCGATGATGCCGTCGGTCCACAGCCGGGCGGCGGCGAAATACGGCGAAAGTTGGGCGTTGTAGCGATCCGTTATTTCGCTCAACTGCGCCTGTTCGGCCTCGGGCGTGATGGTTTGGCCTTTGGCTTTCAGGCTGGCGACTTGAATTTGCAGCAGCGTTTTGGCCGCCGAAGATCCGCTCATGACGGCCATTTGGGCCGTGGGCAAGGCGAAAATCAGGCGTGGATCGTAGGCTTTGCCGCACATGGCGTAGTTGCCCGCGCCGTAGGAATTGCCCACCAGCACCGTGAATTTGGGCACCACCGAGTTGGCCATCGCCGATACCATCTTGGCCCCGTCTTTGATGATGCCCCCCTGCTCGGAGCGGCTGCCAACCATGAACCCCGAGACGTCCTGCAAAAACAAGAGCGGGATTCGGCGTTGGTTGCAATTCATAATGAATCGGGCCGCTTTGTCGGCGGAGTCGGAGTAAATCACGCCGCCCATCTGCATTTCGGCGGTGGCGCCCCCGCCCTTTTTTGCCTTCACCATTTTACGCTGATTGGCCACGATGCCCACCGCCCAGCCTTCAATTCGCGCCGTGCCGCAGAGCAGCGACTGGCCGTAGAGCGGTTTGTACTCCTGAAAATCAGAGCCATCGACCCAGCGCCCGATGAGTTCGCGCATATCGTAGGGTTTCAGGCGATCGGTGGGGAGCAAATCGTAAATCTCATCCGGGCTTTTTGTCGGGGATTGCGGGACAATCCGGTCGAAACCAGCGGTGGGTTCGTGGCCCAACTTGCTCATGGCATCACGAATGGCATCGAGGCAGGCCGGGTCGTTGGGGAATTTGTTGTCGGTCACGCCCGAAATCTCGGAGTGCGTGGTGGCGCCGCCGAGCGTTTCGTTGTCGATATCTTCGCCAATCGATGATTTCACCAGAAATGACCCGGCCAGAAATACGCTGCCCGTGCCTTCGACGATCATCGCCTCGTCGGACATGATGGGCAGGTACGCCCCGCCCGCCACGCAACTCCCCATGATGGCGGCAATCTGCACGATACCTTCGGCGCTGAGGTGGGCGTTGTTGCGGAAAATCCGCCCGAAGTGTTCTTTATCGGCAAAAATCTCCGCTTGCATCGGCAGAAATACGCCCGCCGAATCGACCAGATAAATAATGGGCAGGCGATTTTCCAGCGCGATTTCCTGCGCCCGCAGGTTCTTTTTGGCCGTAATCGGAAACCAGGCCCCGGCCTTCACGGTGGCATCGTTGGCCACAATCACGCACTGCCGACCACTCACGTACCCAATCCCCACCACCACGCCACCCGAGGGACAACCGCCTTCGTCGGGGTACATTTCATCACCAGCAAACAGACCGATTTCCAGGAACTGGCTGTCTTTATCGATCAGGTAAGCAATGCGTTCGCGGGCGGTCAGTTTGCCTTTTTTACGTTGATCGTCCAGCTTTTTCGGACCACCGCCGAGGTAGGTTTGGGCGGTTTTTTGTTGGAGATAGTCGAGGAGGGTTTGAAAGAGTTCGCGATTGGTGGGCATAGTCGGTTAATGAAATTGTGTTCCGAAAGTTCCAAAAAACTTCCCGGAAAATTCGCATTCATCAAAACCGGAAGTCGAGCCGGATCATGACCTGACGCGGAAGTAACTGGTACGTCGTTTGACTGACGAGGTAATTTGTCAATTGGGTAAACGTAGCGGATGAGCCATTCAGCAGATTTTTAGCGGTCAGTTCTACGGTGAGGTTGGGCTTCCGTGGAGTATACCGGACGATGCCATCCAAAAAATGAAAGGATTGCTGTCCAATATCGTTCTGCCAATACACGGATTCGTAAACCAGTAAAGCGTACCAGGCTTTCGATGGTTTAGCTTTCAGGGCAACGACCGGCTTAATAATTCGGGTCTGGCGGATTGATTCCTGAGCATCCCGCAGTTGCGAAACCACCCATTCACCGCCCAATTCAGCGTTGAAGATTCCATCGAATGCGGTTCGGCCATTGATGGTTCCTTGCCAGGTTCGCACCAGATTAAGCTGAATCGGCGATTCATTTACCTGACTCTGGTACGTAGTCCATTCCGCAGGCAGTATTCCCCGAACATTAACCTGCAACGAGGATAGGTACTTATCCACTTGGGTGAATGCCGATAGGTTGTCGTTTGGGTTGGACGAAATGCCCGTTTGGGTGCGTGTAAACAGGTCATCGACACTCAGTAAATCGATAAATGGCGATTTTGTCCGGGAGAAGGTCAGATTGGAAATTAGTGTGAACTGTTGCATCCAATCGACGAACGAATAATTGGCCAAAATGACCTCATCCACGGGCCGGTTTAAACGAGTTGTTCCTCGCTGAAAAGAACGGTAGTTGGTCAATACATTTCCGCCCAGCAAATCAGTCAGAGCTGATTGCATCTGGTTGCGGGCGTACACAACTTGTAGCTTGCTTACCTCGCTTACCCGCCACCGCAAGCCCATGAAGGGGTTCACGTAAGTTACAATGTCCTTCACTTGTTCTCCACGTGTCGCTTCCGTGTAAGAAATGCCAACCTGTCGTCCGGCCAGCGACAGCGATAAATCCAGATTGCCGAGGGGAACGGTGTACTCCCCCTCCGCTGAAACCTGCCGTCGATGGTAAAGCGCATTATTGACAAAAGCAGAGTCAGCAAAAGCAGAGTCAGCGAGCCATTGCCACTGGTCATTTTTGGGTTGGCCTTCAATTCCCGAGCGAAATGTTTCGAGTTGATCGTCGTGGCGGAGCGTCAGGGAGGTCTTCTGGCCATGAGCAAATTTCTGGAGCCAGCGAGCCTGGACTCCAAGTCCCCGGTTTTCGTTGCCAATGTTGGTTGCTACGCCTTGAGTGACCGCAGGAAAAAGCAAAACAAACCGATCTGAGGCAACCAGCAAGTGCTGTGGCCGCTTAATCAGGCGGTAGGAGGCATCAACTGTAAAAGCGCGATTGGCTGCGATGCGGTGAATATAACTCAGTTGATGTTGCCAGTGAATTGAAGTTTCCTGAGTCGTTTGATCGAGGTATTCGGTGCGCTGCGGATTTTGGGAAACTACCGAAAATAAGGACGGCGTCGTTTTGCTGTATAGAAAACTCCGCCATTTCCACTGGGTACCGGGAGTAGGTAAAAATTCCAATTCGACCTGCCCGGTCGCTACCCTGGGATCGCTTCTAAGCCGTTGCGTATCGGCCACGATTAGGGATGTATTTTCGAGAAGGTATTCGTTTCGGCGGGCAATCGTCTGCGTGTTGCGGTCCGAGAATCCGTAATTAAATGCCCTTAATTTGACCTTTGGACTGAATGCCACGTTGGCATTGATGGCTCCCAATCCAATGCGGTTGAAATTGGTGCGCTCCAGAGGAAGGCTGGGGGTTGAAATCGAGGGAGCCTGGATCAAGGGGCGGCTCGCCATTTCAGACTGAGTAGGCTGAGTTGCATCGGATTGATCCGCGCCAAGATCATACTCGATACCCGACACGGGATTATGCCCCGTGTTGCTGGCCGCGCCGATAACGCCGAACTTCAAACGATCAATCAGGGAAAAGGCGTTGGCGCGTACATCCAGAAGTTTGGGTGGCCCGGCGGCTACGTCAGCGTTACCGAAAAGGGTACGTTTGTGATCGGGCTTTAACTGAAGGTTCAAAATAGTTTTATCCGAACGATCCAGCCCTTTCAGCAACGGGGAGTCCGAGGTGTTTTCGATAGCCTCAACTTTATCGAGTAAATTTGAAGATAGATTTTTGGAAAGCAGGCGGTAGTTTTTAGCGAAAAATTCTTCGCCTTCAAGCAGAATTTTGTCAATGGGTTTTCCCTTGAAAGAAATGCCTCCGTTTTCGCTCACCTGAATACCCGGTAATTTTCTTAGTAAATCTTTAATAACTTTTTCAGAACCATCCGCGAATTTTTGTACGTTATACGTCGTCGTATCGCCGCGCACTTTAATGGGAAGTGATTCGGCCCGAACCATCACTTCCTGTAAAACAATGGCCTGTCGTTCCAGTGAAAAATTGTAGTCGATACCCAACGTCTTTTGGGTTATCCACGCCTACTGACTGGCATAGCCTAAATTGTTGACGGATAAAAGGTAATGGGGTGTAATTCAAAACTACTCTACCCGAAGATTTTTATAAAA
>JAJAZB010000316.1 GCA_026785975.1 Cytophagaceae bacterium
CTCGCCCGTCGGGGGCTACACCAACGTGGCCGAGTTGGAGTTTTACAACGGCACCACCAAGTTGCAGGGCACGGCCTTCGGCGATCCGGGCGGGCCGTGGAACGGGCTACCCGAGCGGGCCTTCGACAAGGTTTTTGACGGTAACACCGCCACTTTCTACGATGGTAATAATTCGCAAGACGGCTACGTGGGGCTGACCCTGACCAACTGCGGAGGCGCAACTAATCGTCTGGCTGCTGAAGTCAATCTTACAGCGGAAGAAATGGCTTTCACCGTAACCGTCAACCCGAATCCCTCGACAGGCCGGGCGAATGTACGTGTAAACCTGCCCGAGGCTGGACTGGTGAGTTTGTCAGTACTCAGCCCTGCGGGGCAGGTGCTGGTTAATCAGGAACGGAACGGTGTAGTCGGGGAGAATCCTTTTGAAGTAGACTACGGACACTTTCCGAACGGTTTGTACCTGCTTCGGGTGCAGAGTCAGGGTCGAAAGGCGGTGTTGAAGCTGGTTAAATTACAAGAATAGTTCAGTTTTTTTAAACCCAAAAAGGCCAGACTCGTAAAGAGCCTGGCCTTTTTGGGTTTATTTACACGCATGAATTTTAACCTCGCTATGTGGTACGGCCATCCGCTGCAATCGTCCGTCCAATCGTTGGAGATTGTCAGTCAGAGCAAAGTGATTGGTCGAACGCCGAAAAAAGACGCTGGTCAGTCGGGCGGGCATTTGTTCTTCAACCTGGCACTGAAATCGGTCGAACGGGGTATCTGGCTGGCGGCCCGGTGCTACGGCAACCCCACGCAAGCGGCCCACGTCAAGGCATGGAGAGTCTGCGGCAAAAAATGAAAATAGAACGTTAAAAAAAAGCTCACGTTTTACGCTTCTTTTTCCTGGCCGAAGGAAATAACACGTTGTTGAGAATCAGGCGGTAACCCGGCGAATGGGGGTGCAGATTCAGGTCCGTGGGGATTCGCCAGTTTCCAAATCCGCCGCCACCACCGCGTACGCCTTCGGGGTCGTGCCCGCCGTAGAACGTCCACTGGCCGAGGCCAAGTTCACCGTAGAGGTAGCGGTGCGAATTTTTACCTTCGCCCATGACCAGCACACTCGATTTTACCGTACGCTTCTGAAAGGCGTTGGTCTGGCCCATAAATTCGCGGATGCTCGACTCGTGGTTCTGGGTGAGCATGGTGGGAATAACGTCCCATTTTGCCGAAAACTGGAACAGGGAAAAGTAACTGTTCGGCCCGTCGGAACCCCAGCCGCCGCCTTCGGCATTGATGTCCGAAAAGGTCATCCCCCGGTAGCCGCCGTCGAGGTCGATGGTAAAGTTTTCAAAGGCCACGGTTTTGCTGAAATCGAGCTTGGATTGAGCAGCGGGGTCGATGCCGTCGCCGTCGTAGGTGCTTTCAACGATGTCGACGCCATCGGCGGCCAGGGCAACGTCGAACGTTTCGGCGGCCGAGCACATGGCAAACAAGTACCGCCCTCCGGCGCAAAATGCCTTGATGGCCTTAGCCACGGCGAGTTTCATCTGGGAAACTTTGGGAAAGTTAAATTTCCTGGCGATGGCCTCCTGCGCCTTAACATCCACGACGGACATCCGGCGGGTGTTGCGGCCAAACTGCCCCGTAAAATCCTCATGGTGCAGGTGCAGCCAATCGTATTTGGCCAAATCGCCCCGTAGAATTTCCTCGTCGTACACGATTTCGTAGGGAATTTCGGCGTAGGTCAGTACCAGCAAAACGGCGTCGGTATTTTCAAACTCCGCCGGGCTGACTTTCACCGGCGAATACACCACGATTTTAGCGGCTTTTACCAGTTTTACCGCGCTCATGTTGATGTCGGGTGCTTCGATTTGCTGAAGCACCGAGGCCGTGGTGGCATCGGTGAGCATCTCGAAGTAAACCCCCCGAACCCGGCATTCATTCTCCGTCGCCTGGGTGTGTTTGATCAAAAAACTGCCTCCCCGGTAGTTGAGCAGCCAATCCACCTCGTTTTCGTCTTTCAGAACGCTGTACGCAATGCCGTAGGCTTTCAGGTGATTGGTCTGTTTATCATCCATCGGAATCAGGATGGACCGCGCCTGACTCTGAATACTCAGAAGTACCAGCAGAAAGGTGAAATACCGTTGTCGCGTCGTCATAGCCGGTTCTGGTTCGATGAAGTGATAAATTCTTAATTTATATTTAAAGATAAAAAGAAAGTCGGTTACGCGGACACGTAAAAAGTCGCTTAATTTTATGAAGCGTCGATCAGAGGAATTATAGCGACCAACGCGCCTTGATCCGCTAAAACGTTCCCTGACTAACTCCGACCCGTTCGCGAAACTCTCCGATAGATTTCGGAACTTGTGGAGGTTTTCCAACCGATTTGCTTTCCACGCATGAAAAAACTACACCTGCCCGTTTTCTTCTCCCTGATTTCAACCGCCTTACTGGCCCAAACAGCATCCCCCATCACGGGCGACCAACCGCTGGGTTTTGAAGAGTACGATCCCATTTCGACGCTCAAAGTGGCGGAGCACAAACTGGGCCGCTCCAAGTTTCCCTTTATCGACGTCCACAATCACCAGTTCGGGATGCCCAAACAGGATTTGAAAAAACTCCTGGCCGACATGGATGCGCTCAACATGGCCGTGATGATCAACCTGAGTGGACGGGGCGGCGATTCGGACGAAAATACCGCCCGGCTCGGCGAGAGTTTTGCCAACATCAGCAAGAACGCGCCCCGCCGGGTGGCCATTTTTACTAACGTCGCCTTTGATGGCGTGGGGGCACCGGGCTGGACGGAAAAGGCCCTGAAACTCCTCGAAGAGGATATTAAGCGCGGGGCCAAAGGACTGAAAGTGTACAAAAACCTGGGCTTCAACGTGAAGGATTCCGAGGGTAAACTCGTGCCGGTGGACGACCCACGACTCGATCCGATTTGGAAAAAATGCGGCGAATTAGGCGTTCCCGTGCTGATTCACACCGCCGACCCCCGGCCGTTCTGGGATCCACTCGACCGCTACAACGAACGCTGGCTGGAACTGAAACTGAATCCCCGGCGGAAGCGCGGTAGCCAGCAGGAATTTACCTGGGAACAACTCATCGAGCAACAACACCACTTGTTTCGCAAGAACCCCAAGACCAAATTCATCGCCGCCCACATGGGCTGGTACCCGCATAATCTCAGTAAACTCGATAGCCTCCTGACGGCGATGCCCAACATGAACGTCGAAATTGGGGCGGTTATCGCCGAACTGGGGCGGCAACCCCGCACGGGCAAGAAGTTTTTCGAGAAGTACCAGGATCGGATTCTGTTTGGCAAAGACAGTTGGGTGCCGAGCGAATACGCCACCTATTTCCGGGTACTCGAAACCGAGGATGAGTATTTTCCCTACCACAAAAAATACCACGCGTTCTGGCGGATGTACGGCCTGGGCCTGTCGGATGCGGTGTTGAAAAAAGTGTACTACAAAAATGCCCTGCGGTTGATTCCGGGGCTGGATAAAACGCAGTTTCCGGAGTAAAACAAGCCCGGAAGGTTGCAATTGGTAATAAAAAGTAACCTTGCGGGCAAAAAGAACAAAGAGTTTTGTGCGAAGGCAGTGGTGCTGAATTGGATGGCTTGGCGCTTCAATCTGATTCTTGAATAATTCGCGGGATTTGATAGCTTTACTTCAAAAGAAAATACCCATGAGTACGCCTCGTAAAACCCGGTCTGACAAGAAGGTGGAAACCATTGAGAAAGAACTCGGTATTCAACTTTACGGGCCAGATGGCCGAAAAATTCGCAAAGACAAGACGTTGGGAGATGTCCGTAAAATTCAGGAGGGTACGTTGAGCAACGACCAGAAAATTGCCGCTAAAATTCAAATTAAGCAGCATCCAAAGTCCAAGGCTTCTGATTTGAAGAAAATTCAAAAAGCGGTTAGAAACCTAAGGTAAGTATGCCCGAACCGATTTCCTACAGGAGCCAGGTGTTTATCAATTGCCCCTTCGATGATGCATATAAACCGCTTTTTCGAGCAATAGTTTTTACCGTTCACGCGTGTGGTTTTACGGCGCGTTGCGCTCAGGAAGACGATAACTCCGCAGACGTACGGATTCATAAAATCATACGCATCATCGATGCCTGCCATTACGGAATTCACGACATCTCCAAAGCTGATTTAGACGACAATACGAAATTGGCGCGATTTAATATGCCTCTGGAGTTGGGGATTTTTATCGGAGCACATCATTTTGCACCGGCCAGGCATTACAACCGGAACAAGAAATTTATCGTCATGGATTCGGAGCCTTTCCGATACCAAAAATTTATCTCGGACATCAACGGCCAGGACATCAAGGCCCACGAACTGAAAGAAGAAAATGTTATCTGGCACGTGCGGGACTTTTTAGCAACCAGTTCCCGCAGCCAACTTCCGGGTGCAAACTACTTGCTGGAGCAATACGAACTGTTTAAAGACCGGTTGCCCGCCATTTGTCAACAATTGAAATGGACAGTCAACAAACTCACGTTCATCAATTATGTTGACTGCACAACGGTTTGGCTAAACGAAAACCCGGTTTAATGCCGACTTAAACTGGTTACAATTAAGGTGTTCAGTGACTGGAGGTAGTTTTTAGCTAAATTTCGCAGCACTGCTTTCCTTTCCCGACGCGAAAAATCCTGCCCGTTTTCTAATACCCGTTAAAATGCCTACCCGTCTTCCGGGTTTGCTGGCGATTGCCACGCTGTTGTTGCTGACGACTTGCCAGAAAGTGAGACTTCCACCGGAGACCCAGGAGGGAAAGAAGACGTTTGGCTGTAAAATCAATGGCAGGAATTGGGTGCCGACGGGTGCAAGTGGAGGTTTTTCCGGTAGGCTGCCTGCTGTAAATGGTGGGTTTTTTCGAGTGTATGGGGGAAAAAACACGTTTGATTTATACATCAGAGCGTACAAAGACGAAGACTCGGTTGAACTCTTTGCCAGGAATGTAACTCAGCCGGGGACATATCCGCTAAACTTTTTAACTGAAACAATGCCCAATGCTTTTAGGCCCCTCAATTACGGAGTAGTCATCTACGGTACAACGGAATACGTGACAACAAATAAGTACACCGGCTCAATTACGGTGACCAGAGCCGATACGGCCAATAAGGTTCTCTCCGGAACATTTGAATTTATGGCCGTCCATCGACGAGACCCCTCCCGAATCATTCACGTCACCAAAGGTCGTTTTGATACGAAACAATAAACCCGCGTTTGTTCGCCTCTACTTATCCAGCCCATCCAGCAAAATCACCAGGGCCGCCATCGACGCCGCGCCCAGCTTCAGTTCGCGCTCGCTGATGGCTTCGAAGCGGTCGTTGGCCGCGTGGTGGTAGTCGAAATACCGCTGGCTGTCGGGCTTGAAGCCAACGAGTACCGTACCCAACGGGGCCAGCGGGCCAATGTCGGCCCCGCCGCTACCCCGCCCGATTTCGTGCAGCCCGTAAGGCGCCAGGAGCGGGCTGAAACGTTGCAACGCCGCTACCTGCGCGTCGTTTCCCACAATGCCAAACCCCCGGGGCGTAAACCCACCGTTGTCCGATTCGATGGCGTACACGTGCGTTTCGTTGTTCTGTTTGGCCAGATCGGCGTATTTGATTCCGCCGCGCGTCCCGTTTTCTTCGTTCATAAACAGCACCGCCCGCAACGTGTGCCGGGGCCGGATGCCGAGGACTTTGAGCGTCCGCAAAACCTCGATAGACTGCACGCAACCGGCCCCGTCGTCGTGGGCACCCTGCGCCAGGTCCCAGGAATCGAGGTGACCGCCGACCAGAATAATTTCATTCGGCTTTTCGCTGCCCTTGATTTCGCCCACCACGTTGTACGAGAGCACGTCGTCGAGGGTTTCGCAGGATTGTTTGAAATAAAACTGCAAGGCCGGGTTCTGTTTGAGCAGGGCGCTGAGGCGTTCGGCCCCCTTGGTGCTGATGGCCGCCGCCGGGATCAGTGGCACACCCGGACCGTAGCGCATACTGCCCGTGTGCGGAAAATCGTCGAGGGAAGGGTTCATCGACCGGACAATCGCCCCGACCGCCCCGAGTTTGCTGGCTTCGGTCGCCCCGCCGCCGCGCTGGTCGACGGCCCCGGCGTAGGCTTCAAACGTATTGAGTTTGGTGGGGTCCATCGGGCGGTTGAAAAAGACGATTTTCCCCGCCACCTTTTCCCGACCCAGGGCGCGTAATTCCTGAAAGTTTTTCACCTCGATCACCCCCGCCGTAATGCCTTCGGCGGGCGTACCCACGGAACCGCCGAGCGCGGCAACGGGCACGTCGATTTTATCTTTCCCGTGGCGTATCCACGCTCTTTCTTTATCGCCCCGTACCCAGTGCGGCACCATCACTTCCTGCAAAAACACCCGGTCGAATCCTTCGGCTTCCATGGTTTTCTTTCCCCAGTCCACGGCTTTCTGCGCACCCGGCGAGCCACTCAGCCGGGGACCCACCTGCGTGGTGAGTTGTCTCAACCACTCGTAGGACTTACCACGGGCCAGAATTTCGTTGAACACCCGCCGAATCAACACGGAGTCTTTTTGTTGGGCAAACAGGGGAAAGGCCAGAAAAACGAGGAGGATCGGGAGGAGTAATTTTTTCACGCGTTGGGTAGTTTGGTTCGGTGGTTTTCCGCGAATTTACTCAGCCAGCGAGTAATTCTGCGTTGGGTAAGCCGGTTTTCTGGGCCGTCATTGCGGGCGGACACCCGTCATTGCGAGGAAGTCACGCAGTGACTGACGAAGCAATCTGCCGAAGCGGGCCAACTTACTTGGTGTACCAGCTTTTCTGGAATGGTCTACTGCGGCAGATTGCTTCGTCACTCGTTTCACTCGCTCCTCGCAATGACGGGGTTGTGACGGGGTTGGGCGTTTTTTTACCTAACAGCAGTAAGAAGTCCCCCAGCTTTTTCTAATTTTAGGCGTAACTAAACCAATTTCAACATGATACAGATCACCAAATGGGCGGGGCGGCACCCGATTCTAGTTCGGTTTGTTCTCCTGCCAATCCTTTTTTACTGGCACGGACGGATGGCTTTTGTTCTGGGGGCGGATCTGTTTTTCGACGGAATCCAACTGACCGAACCCTGGATCTGGAGCATGGTTGGCGTGATTTGTTTAGCGACTGCCCTGTTTCCGGCTAAGCCCAGGGAAACCCTTTGGTTGAATTATTGGCGAGTTAAAGGACTGGAGTTCGTCGTGTGCCTGGCGGGTTTTGGGCTGTGGGTGTACATCGGCAACCAGACGGCCATCCAGTTTGAGGGTTCCGGGCAGGATGCCTCGCAGGAAACCCGGCAAAGCAGCCAAACGGTTCCGGTTCGGACGGCGGGCGGTCTGTTGCTGGCCGACAGCGGCCCCGCGACCGGGCAAGGTTTTTTGATTTTATCGAAACGGGCCATCCGAACGTATTACAAAAATGCCATTCGACAAATTAAACAAGCGCACGGCAAGCAGACCAAAGACGGGATGCCGAAAGGATTGGCCATTGGCTTAGGGGTTATCGGGATTGCCCTGGGTATCGTCGTACTGATTTGCGGCATTGCGTGTGGCGGGGCCGGAGGGGTAGTCGCCCTGAGCGTGATCGGCGGTTTAGGGTTGCTTGCGCTTGGCATTTGGGGACTCGTTTACGGGGCACGAAAAACGACCACGCCTACCTCGCCGTAAACCACAGTTTAACAGTTTTTTACAACCGAATTTCGTAAACTTGTCCTTAAAACCGATTCACTAATCACAACATCATGGCCCAATTCAAACTGAAAATCAACGGCCGGGACTACAAGGCCGACGTCGAGCCGGATACCCCGCTGCTCTGGGTACTCCGCGACAATCTGGGGTTGGTTGGCACCAAGTACGGTTGCGGCATTGCCCAGTGCGGTGCCTGTACGGTACACGTCAACGGCGAGGCCACGCGCTCCTGCGTGTTGCCGGTTTCATCCGTCGCGACGGCTAAAATCACGACGATCGAGGGCCTCTCGGCCAAGGGCGATCACCCCGTTCAGCAAGCCTGGAACGAGATCGACGTGCCGCAGTGCGGGTATTGCCAGGCGGGTCAGATCATGACGGCGGCGGCACTGCTCAGGAAAAACCCGAAGCCCTCGGCGGAAGAAATCGATACCTCGATGACCGGTAACATTTGCCGGTGTGGCACCTACCACCGCATTCGTCAGGCCGTACAATTAGCCGCTACCAAAACCAAATAGCCATGACCACGACAACCAATTCAAGCAGACGTAATTTCCTGAAAGTGGCCGCTTCGGCCGGGGGTGGCCTGGTGCTGGGTTTCAACTGGCTCAGTGCCAGCGGATTTGCCGCCGCCGCCGATGGCTCCGCCCTGGCTGCCGCAGCCGACGGGGTGGATTTCAACAGCTACCTGTCCATCAGCCCGCAGGGTGTGGTGACGATATTCTCGCCAAATCCCGAAGTGGGCCAGGGCATCAAAACGGCGTTCCCAATCATCGTCGCCGAAGATCTGGACGTCGACTGGAGCCAGGTAAAAGTGATGCAGGCACCACTCGATACCAAAAAATTTGAGCGGCAGGTCGCCGGAGGCAGCGGCTCGATTCCGCACTCCTGGCAACGGCTCCGCAAGGCGGGTGCCACCGCCCGGCAAATGTTGGTGGAAGCCGCCGCCCAGCGCTGGAGCGTACCGGCGGGCGAACTGACGACCGCCAAAGGCGTGGTGCTGCACGCGGCCACGGGGCGCAAACTCACGTACGGCGAGCTGGCCACCGAAGCCGCCAAACTTCCCGTTCCGACCGACGTCAAACTCAAAGACCGCAAGGATTTCAAGATCATTGGGCAGTCGATCAAAAACGTGGACAATCAGGGGATTATCACGGGTAAGCCGCTGTTCGGGATGGATTTTTACCGGGAGGGAATGCTCTTCGCAATGGTACAACGCCCATCGGCGTTTGGTCTGAAACTCAAATCGGTGGATTCAGCGGCGGCGAAAGCGATGCCGGGGATTGTCGACGTGGTGACGTTCAAAAACAATGTGGCCGTCGTGGGTAAATCCACCTGGCAGGTGAAAAAAGCCA
>JAJAZB010000317.1 GCA_026785975.1 Cytophagaceae bacterium
CGTGCCTTTCGCCCCGCACATGGTGGCCTCCTACCTCGGCGCGATGGCCTCCAGCCACGTTTGCGCCTCGGTGCCCAACTTCCTGATCCTGGAATGGCAAATTTATTTCCACGAAGACCCGATGTTCAAGGAAGTAGTCACCTTCGACGGGCCAATGGTGAAAGACGGCTTCATTGTACTCTCCGAAAAACCGGGCATCGGCGTGGAGATCAATGAGGAAGGGATGCGGAAGTACGCGCCGCCGGGGGTGCCGTTTTTTGAGTAATCGGGTTTCAGAGCAAAGAAAAGTCCAGCGGATGAACTGCTGGACTTTTTCTTTTTCTCAACGTTTAGCCAACTCCGCCGGTGAGATCGGTGCCGGAACGAGGTTGTTGACGGGCTTAGTAGATTTCAGGTAGGCGAAAATCGCTTTAATGTCTGCATCATTTAAGTGCCGGTATTGCATCCAGGGCATGGGCGGCAACAGGGAACGGTTGGTCGCGATGCCCTTCGACTTCCCTTCTTTCAACGCCCGCGCAAATTGTTCCTCGCTCCAGTTACCGATGCCGGTCGGGTCGGAGGTCAGGTTCGCGGTAAACGACACGCCCCACGGACCGACGACAGCAGTGCCTGTTGCGTTAAACATCACCCAATTTTTCGCGGCGGATTTGTCGATTGCCGCCAGGGGCAGGTTAGCCGGGTGGCCCGACAGTATCCGGGCCGGGTCAGGCTCCGGTCCTTGCGGTCCCATGATTAGTGGCGAATGGCAATCGCCGCATGCCATAGTGGTCACAAGATAGTCGCCCCGTTTGACGAGGCTATCGGGACTAATTTCAGCAACAGTGGCTGTCTTCGCGGGTTCGGATGGTTGGCAAGACACGAAGGCGAATGCCCCCAGACCAACGGCGAGCAACAAAAGCGGTGTGAATCGATTTTTCATAAAGAGAGGGGTTAAAATAAGGAGAAGGGGTGCAAGGATGTAACTCGGCTCAATGATAAATATTTCTGGTTGATTTTCAGAAGGTTGACGATAAAAAATTATTTTAGTCCAACCTATTGGCATTGAAAGTTTTGAACTGCAGCTCGCCCAGAGGGCTTGAAAATAAATGTCACTCCCATTGCCCGAACCGCGCAGGAGGTAGGTATTCCGTTTGTCGGGCACGTCTCGTTCAACGTCGGCGTTTGGCGGGCCATCGACGCCCGATACTCATCCATCGACCACCTGGATGGGTTTATCGAAGCCATCACGCCGGGCAGCGACACGTTGGCCGAGCAAGAAACCGGTCTGTTCGGTGCCTGGATTGTCTACCGGGCCGATGCCTCGCTGATTCCCAAATTGGTCAAGGGACTACGCGAAAAGCAGGTTCGGGTTGTGCCGACGCAGGCCCTGGCCGAGCGCTGGCTTTCGCCGCTCCCGGCGGCGGAATTTACCGATGATCCCGAGATGAAATACATGAAACCGCAGGACGTGCAAAGTTGGGTAAAGGCGAAAGATGGCTACACCAACAATCCAAATTTCACGAAAGAACACGCAGAAAAACTGGTGCAGATTCGCCGGAAACTGATCTACGAATGTCAGAAAGGCGGTGTCGAGTTGCTGTTAGGCTCCGATGCGCCGCAGGTATTCAACGTGCCGGGTTTTTCCATTCACCACGAAATGAAGTACCTGGTCGACGCGGGATTGACGCCCTACGAAACCCTGCGCACGGGCACGGTCAACGTCGCCTCGTACCTGAACAAGCCCGACTCGGGCGTCGTCAAAACCGGAAATGTGTCGGATTTGGTGCTACTCAACGGCAATCCGCTCAGCGACATTACCCAAACCAGAACCATCGACGGCGTGATGATGGGCACCAACTGGCTGTCGAAAGAGTATATCCAGGCCGAGTTGAAGAAGTTGGAGAAGAACTGAGGAAATTAACGTTGCCGCTTCAGGCTGCTTTTCCAGTTGTCCTGCTTTCAAACTGAATTATAATTCCGTACTGGCCCATCAATTCCCCCAACTCAGCCAGGTAGCGGTTGCGCAGTTCTTCGTATTGCCCGATGGCCAATTGGTCAGGATTCGCCGTTTCGGTGTGCTGCCGGATAGCCGCCGTTTTATGGGCAATCAGTTCGGCGAGTCGCGAAACGCGAGCGGCCCATTCATCGTAAGCAATGGCTTCCTGCATAGTGTTAGAAAGTTAACTGAATAATTCCTTTGTTGCGAAAGGGCGTGTTGTAGCGGGTGCGGCTCCGCCCGAAATCAAACAGCCATTCCGAGCGGTCAAGTCCGTAAAATTTTCGATTAGGATGAGATTCAGGGTACACTTTAACAAAGAACCCATCGGTCAAACTCCCTTGCTCGAGCCGAAGTTGACGCAATTCTCCGAGTTCGTTTTCGTGTGCGTTGTAGCGTTCGCTATCCAGAAAGGTGACAAAGTCAATATCGCGGGGGTTGAGTTTTTGTGTGACAAAACTTCCATTCACCCACATCGTAAAATCTTCGCCTACGGTATCACGCAATCTCGTTACGTACCTGATGTACTCCGCAAAAATGCCCGAGCGAGTCTGTGACTTCGGAAAGGCCCTCGCAAAAACCGCCTCGAACGTACTGAGATTCGTTTCAATAACTTCGTAAGGGGTCAGGTGGCCGAATTGGTCAAATTCCATGCACGAAGGTACGCGTTCGGGAATCAACGTGACCGGCTCCCGGATTAGCCCTACCTTTGCGGTTTTCGTTTGAACAGCCTGAGCCATGACTTTTGAGGAACTGAATCTGAACAAACCGCTTTTACAGGCGGTCACTGACCTGGGCTACACCACGCCGACGACCATTCAGCGGAATGTGTTTTCGGTGGTCATGTCGGGGCGCGACGTGTGCGGGCTAGCGCAGACGGGCACGGGCAAAACCGTGGCCTACCTGTTGCCGTGTCTACGGCAGTTTCAGTTTGCGAAAATCAGACAGCCGCAACTCCTGATCCTCGTGCCGACGCGCGAACTGGTGGTGCAGGTAGCCGACACGGTCAACAAGCTAACGGCCCACCTAAACGTCGTGACGGTGGGTGTATACGGCGGCGTCAACCTGAAGCCGCAGGTGGCCGAAGTGCAGCAGGGCGTCGACGTGCTCGTGGCAACGCCCGGTCGGCTGGCCGATTTACTGCTCAGCGGGGCCGTCAAGACCAAAGCCCTCCGGTGGCTCGTCATCGATGAAGTCGATGAAATGCTGAATCTCGGCTTCCGCACTCAACTCAAAATCATCTTAGATCTCTTGCCCAAACGCCAAAACCTGCTGTTTTCGGCCACGCTCCCCGACGAGGTCGAGCAACTGATCCAAACGTACTTCAACAACCCGGTTCGGGTCGAAGCGGCACCGGTCGGGACGCCGCTGGAAAACATTCAGCAGACGGCCTACCGGGTGCCAAATTTTTACACGAAGGTCAATCTGCTCCGGCTCCTCCTCCATCGGCAGGCCGACATGACCAAGGTGCTGGTGTTCGTAGCGACCAAACACCTGGCCGATCAATTGTACGGGCAACTTGCCGACGAGTATGCCGGGCAGGTCGGCGTGATCCATTCCAACAAAGCCCAGAATCAGCGGTTCGACGCCGTACGGCAGTTCGAGGCCGGTACCTACCGGATTCTGATTGCAACCGACATCATCGCGCGGGGCCTGGACGTCGCCGAGGTTTCGCACGTCGTTAATTTCGACGTACCCGCCGAGCCGGAAAGTTATATTCACCGCATCGGCCGCACCGGTCGGGCCGACAGGCCCGGCATCGCCATTGCGTTTATCACCGAACGCGAACAGGCGCAGCAGGCGGCCATCGAGCAATTGATGAAGTATCCAATTCCGATGCTTCCCCTGCCCGATGACCTCGTCATCTCCGATGAATTGACGGACGATGAAAAACCGAAAGTCAACTTGAAAATCATCGACGTGAAAGTGCCCAAACGCGAGGACGTTGGCCCGGCGTTTCACGAGAAATTGGCCAAAAACCAGAAAGTGAACGTCCGCCGCGACCACATCGCTGAGAAGCAATTGAAGTACGGTCGGCCGATCCGGCGGAGTGGGAAGAAGTGAGGATTTTTATGTCCCCTGTTATTACCACAAGTTAGCCGCTATCGCGGCCCGTCGTTCACAGAACGACGACTATTTGCGGTTCGAGGTGACACACCTCGAACAACGGGGACCGGAGTCTCCAGCAGGTCGTGAATCAGGCCGCCGTCCGGGCGGGCATTCGTAGACCCGTTACGCTTCACATGCTCCGGCACTCGTACGCCACGCACCTACTTGAAGCGGGCACCGACATCCGAATCATTCAGGACTTGCTGGGCCACAGCAGCATCAAAACCACGGAAATCTACACCCATGTGGCTCTGAACAAACGGCCGATTTCGCCCCTAACCGAATTGGGCTTATGAGGACGCGGAAAATGAGGAGTGGCGACAATCGTTCCAAATCAGACCTGTTTGCGCTACTTCCTTGCGGATAAATGGCCGATTGTCGCTACTTTACGGCAGGCAGTAGCGACAGGTGCAATTCAAATTGTCGTTATGTATTCACAATGTAGCTATTTGGTTCTATACGCTGGTGTACCAACCGCCAGCGACCACTCATCAAGCACACTCTTAAGTTTAAGACTTGTTGCGCCCCCCGAATACTCCACCGTTGCCCCGACCGTTTCAACCGCCTTTGCATGACCGTTCGGTGAGCCGATTCAATCGCCCCTGACCCAATCAATAAGCCCCGCTCCCGGTATTGCTTATAGTCCATTCGATCCCGATTCGATTCTAAATAGGAACACACCGAATCCCGTAACTCAACCTCAATACGAGCCACTTTAATATGGCCCAAAACATCATCTAAACAGCTATCTAACAGCAGCTTACGCTGCTCTTTAAACCAATCACTACCAGCCTTACCTGGGCCAAAAGCTGCGCTGCTTACTTGACCAATATGCTCCAAAGCATGGTACATATCCAAAATTAGTCGGGGCCGCCCGTGCGGTAGCCTTAGGACACGCTTTCTCCATCATCTGGCGAAGCCAAACAGACCCATCGCTGATGAAAACAAGCTCTTTGCCCAGTGCTTTAGGAGGCTCTAACTGCGTCTCCAATTTGGCACTAAAGTCAGCCGCTGTGCCTAAATGACCTACAAAAACAGACGATTCAATATGACCGCCCCGCTCCTCAACGACACTTTCTTTCAGCGCGGTTGCCGCAAAAATACGCCCAAGTTTGGCCTCCTTATAGCCTTCATCGGTCAGTAACATGGCTCCGTCCGCTTCGACATAAATAACGCCACGTGGTTCTACAAGGGCCTCTTTGGGGGTCTCAACCTGGTCTAAATCGGCGGCAATAGCGGCTCCGTAGTGGTTGGTTAAGCGGTTAATCTGGCTGGGACAGATGGGCAATCCGAGCATAGTTTGGGCGAGTTCAGCGGCCTGTTTATAGACTTCAAACTGTCCAAGAAATACGAGTTTTTCCTGGAGGTATGGGCTTATACCGAATCCATTAGGATGTTGGCTAAACAGTTCACTATTAGCTACCGCGCGGGCGGCCCCGTTGAATTGTCCCAAAGCGGGTTTTCATCTTTTTTTTTACGTCGGTCATCCGGCACCTCACTGAGACTTTTTTCTAAGACCTGTCGACCTAACTCTTGCCAAATTTGCTCAAACGATTTTTCGTAGTCATAGAAAGTAGGCTTCTTTTTGAGAGCTTGCAGGTCGTTATACTTTTGCTCGGCCAACGCCAGATAGTCATCTTTGCTCATGGTCAGTAGGGGTTGTATATCCATTATTCTAAGTTACGACTATAGTACGACAATTTGAATTGCACCCACTGATTCAAGTTCATCCGGGTATCGGCATGAAAGTAGGTCGGTTGCGCTCAGTACGTAAGGTGGCTATTCCCCCGCATCATTTTCTCCACTACACTTTTTTTGGCGAGGAGATCTGGATTTTGAACCTGCTCGACCAACGGCAGAATCCAGAACAAATTTGATGATCACGTTTGTCCGCATCCCGCTCCCCGGTTATGGGCCACAGACCAGGGTGAAGGCCCCCGCTTTTTTAGGGCCTGGGCCATTATTACCAATGCCGCCCGTAATGGAAACTATGTTATAGGGAACGATTTAATTCTGATGCAAATCAAGTGACTGATTCAGAAGTCAGGATTTTTCGTAAATAGTCAATTCGAATACCTTGCTCCTGATTAAACTCCTTCAAGTATGCAGAAAAGTGTTCGCGAGCTTCGGGCAGTTCTTCGAGCGCTAATGAATCCCAGTATGCGTCAAATTCTCGCCGGAGTTGTTCAAGTTCTAAGTCGGTTTGAGCCTGTTCCAACTTTTCGTAGTGGCTTTTAAAATCGAATGATTTCATCGCGCTGTCAGTTTTCGGTTTCCAAATCGTCCAGTATTTTTTGAAGTTGGCGCTGTTGCTCCCTTAATTGCTCGATTTCATCTGAAGAAAGTTTCGCCTTTGTTGCATCGTCAATCCGAATGTCCAATACCCGGATTTGGGCTTTCAACTGTCGCCGAATAATTTCGCTAATGTGCTTCATTTCAAAAACAAAGCTAACCAGATATCCGAAATCTCCACGAAAATAAGCAGCGATATCAAAAAGCGGGGGATCCGATTCAAGTATCGGATCCCCCGCTTTTGTAATCCTCTTCCCTACAAAATCTTATAAATATCCACGGCGTCCATGCGCTCTTTGAGTTCCTTGATGTTGATCGACGACTTGATGGCCTGGTCTTTCTTGCCTTTTTTCTGGTTGAGTTCGCGCACCAGGTCTTCGTAAACCAGGTTGGCCGGTTTTTCGCCGACTTGTTGGATAATCCCGTTGGCTTTGGCTACGTTGACCGCATTTTTGATTTGCTCGAAATACTTGGTTTCCATGTCAAAATACGCGTCGTGGATGCCCACAAAACGATTGACCAGGTCCTGGACGTAGTCGAGGTTGTTGTTGACGGTACGGATGTTCAACTCCGATTGCAGCAACTCCCCCAGATTGACCTTCTCCGTACCCGATTTGTACTTGGTTTCGATGTCGCCGATGTGTTTGCGGGCGTAATCCCCGGCAAATTCGCCGGTCATGTGGTTGAAATAATCGTCCAGCGATTCATCGGGGCGCTGGGCACGGGGCACGTACCCCATTTTGTAGGCGTCTTTCTTGAACTTATCGAGTAAATCGAGTTGCAGGGTTTCCAACTGCGCCAGCGTCTGGGTATTGCTGGTGGTGTTGACGATGTTGGCGCGGTCGAGCGTGGTGTAGTAAGCGATGTAGCGGTTGAGTTCGTTCTCAAACTCCTTGATTTTCTCGAACCGTACTTTTTTGTCCTGCATCCCGGCGGCGTAGGCCACATTGAGCGCCGAACTCGACAGCGTCACGGCTTGCGACGCAAAGGGAATCAAAGCCACCAACGGACTACCCGACAGCGCCTTGAGGGTGTTCATAAACCGCTCGTTTTTGGGCTTGCTGTCGAAAATGGCCTTGCTCTGGGCAATCTTCATAATCACCTGATCGAACGAGAACCCTAACGGCCCGTCCTTCACGCTGCTGAGGCGTTTGATGAAGCCCTGGTAGTCCTGGTTGATGACCTGCGACTTGAGGTCGATGAGATCGTCCGAAAGGATTTTGTACGTTTCAACGCCCTTCACCACGTTGACCCGAATCTTCTCCCATTTGGTTTTATCGGTCAGGCTCTGGGTTTTTGAAATGTCATTCAGTGCCCGGCTTTGTACATCGAGGCGGCTTTTGATATTTTCGTTTTCGTTGCGCACATCATAAATGCTGTTGCGCATATTGAGGAGCAGCGTGTCCGAAAAGATTTGCGCTGAGGTTTGGGTGGCTGTGAATAATGCAAGAACAGCCACCAGAATTTTGATTTTTACGGGGATTCGCATACGTTTCATGCAATTTCTCACAAAGTAAACGGATAGCAAGCAAAAAATATTGAACGCTTTGCGTAAACGTTTTGTGCGGTTTTTCTTGAAAATGAAAGGTTAGCCCTGAAAGGTTCGTCAACCCAAACGGTTTCGCTTCCAGCGGCTCCCGGTCGTCGCGACCGAAGCGGAAACCTGTGTTAAGGTGGCTTTGCGACCCTGCAAGGTTGCGGCCAGCACCGCCGCCAGTTGGATTTCAATCGCGTCGGGTTGGACGTCGAGCAACTCCGGTTTGAAGTGCAGACCGACGAAACGGGTGTCGAATTTCCCCGACAAAAAAGCCTCGTGTTGCATCACGAAGCGGCAAAACGGCAGCGTCGTTTGTACGCCCGTAATCTGGTATTCATCGATGGCCCGAATCATTTTTCCGATGGCCTCACTGCGATCAGCGCCGTAGGTGATGAGTTTGGCGAACATGGCATCGTAGTAAATCGGGATGGGCTGGCCCTCTTCGATGCCGTCGTCTACGCGCACGCCATTGCCCTGGGGCCGCACGTAGGTGTGAAGCGTACCGACATCGGGCAGGAAATTGTTGCGCGGATCTTCGGCGCACACGCGGCTCTCGATGGCGTGGCCCTTGATTTCCAGATCCTCCTGGCCGAAAGGCAACTCGTGGCCCTCGGCCACCCGAATCATTTCTTTGACCAAATCAACCCCCGTGATGAGTTCCGTCACCGGGTGCTCTACTTGCAGGCGGGTGTTCATTTCGAGGAAGTAAAAATCGAGGTTTTCGTCCACGATAAATTCCACCGTACCCGCCCCGTAGTAGCCGCAGGCTTTGGCCACGGCGACAGCGCATTGACCCATCGCCGCCCGGATTTCCGGCGTCAACACCGCCGAGGGCGCTTCCTCGACCAACTTCTGGTGCCGCCGCTGAATCGAACATTCGCGCTCAAACAGGTGAACAATGTTACCGTGCTGGTCGCCAAGTATTTGAATTTCAATGTGTTTAGGCGAGGTGATGTACTTTTCGATAAACACGGAGCCATCGCCAAAACTAGCTATCGCCTCGCTCACGGCGCGATCCATTTGCTCGTCAAACTCGGCTTCGTCATTGACCACGCGCATACCCTTGCCGCCCCCGCCCGCCGATGCCTTAATCAGAATCGGGTAGCCAACCTCGGCAGCAACCTGCTTGGCCGCGACCCGATCGGTAATGGCTTCGTTTACGCCGGGCACGAGCGGGACGTTCATCCGGCGGGCGGCTTGTTTGGCCGATATTTTCCCGCCCATCATCTCCATGCTTTCGGGCGAAGGGCCGATAAAAATGATCCCGGCCTCACGCACCTTGCGGGCAAAGGCGGCATTTTCGCTCAGAAAACCGTAGCCAGGGTGAATGGCATCGACGCCCAATTGCTGGCAGATGTCAATGATTTTATCGCCCAGCAAATACGACTGGTTGGAAGGCGGCGGGCCAATGCACACCGCTTCGTCGGCGTATTTGACGTGCGGGGCCTGCCGGTCGGCTTCGCTGTAAATGGCGACCGTAGCAATGCCCATTTCACGGGCGGTGCGCATCACGCGCAGAGCGATTTCACCACGATTGGCAATGAGGATTTTATGGATTTTCAAGGATTGAATTTTGAAGCAGGTTGTCTGAACCTTGTTTTTTATCCCAGCTAAACCAACAACAGTGATTGCCCCACTTCGTGAAGAACCGCTTCGATGCGCCGGGCCTGTTCCGGCGAAGGTCGCTTTTCGCCCGTCGCGAATTGTTGCATCAGCGGCTCTGCTATCGCGGTTTTTTCAGCTACTGTGGCCAGTTGCAGCGCGTTGAAGGCACCAGCGAAGGCCGTTAAGTCGTAGGTGTAGTCAAACTCGATGAGTTCCGAAACGACACTTTTCTGGGGCGCGTCGTGTTCGAAATAATCCGCCACGAGGTCGCGCAGATTCGCTGATACTTCTTCCACCGTCGCGCCGCTGGTAGTCAGCAGCGTTCCGGGTAACGCTTCGATGCGGCCCCAGAGGGCGTCTTCGCCTTTTTCGAGGATAAGTTCGAGTTTCATCGCTTCGTTATTTCAATCGTGCTTGTTTCAAAATTGAATGCAGTGTGCCCGTCGGTACGTCTTTGCTGCCGTGGTCAGGTACAACGATCGTTTCGGGAATGGTCGGGTGTTTGAAAATGCGAGTGGCTACCTCGTTGCCGAACCTCCGTCCACCCGTTTTGTTCGAGCGGACGGACAAGGTCGCGGGCTTTCATAGGGTTGATTCGTTGAGCTTGAAACAAAGTAACTCAATTTCCGGTAAAACTGCTTGTTTTGACGTGCTCAGGTTCGCCCGCAGGGGTAATTTCAGGGTTTCAGGACAAGGTTTGAAAACCGCCCTGAAAGCCCTAAATTTGCCGTTACTTCTTAACGTATTCCCAACGATTTTATGATTGATTTGTTCGAACGACGCTTGGCCAACCCTGGCCCGCTGGGGCAGTATTCCGATTTGGCTCACGGGTATTTTGCTTTTCCTTATCTGGAGGGCGAAATCGGGCCGCACATGAAGTTTCGCGGTAAAGACGTACTCAACTGGAGCCTCAACAATTACCTCGGCCTGGCCAATCACCCCGAAGTACGCAAGGTCGATGCCGATGCGGCTGCCGAGTGGGGCATGGCGGCACCGATGGGCGCGCGGATTATGTCGGGCCAGACGCCCTACCATGAGGAATTGGAGCGTCGGCTGGCGGCTTTTGTGGGGAAGGAAGATGCCTACCTGATGAACTTCGGTTACCAGGGCATAATGTCGGCGGTGGAGTCGATGGTCGATATGAAGGATGTCATCGTGTACGACGCCGAAAGCCACGCCTGCCTCATCGACGGCGTCCGGTTGCACAAAGCCAAACTGGGTAAATACTTCACCTTCCGGCACAACGACATGGAATCGCTGGAAAAAAATCTTCAGCGGGCTACCCGCCTCGCCGACGAGCAGGGCGGGGGCGTGTTGGTAATTACGGAGGGCGTTTTTGGGATGTCGGGCAACGTTGGGAAACTCGATGAAGTCGTCGCGCTGAAATCAAAATACAACTTCCGCCTCCTGGTCGACGATGCCCACGGCTTTGGCACGATGGGCGCAACGGGTGCGGGCGTGGCCGAACACCTGGGCTGCCAGGACGGCGTAGATCTGCACTTTTCGACGTTCGCCAAAAGCATGGCCAGCATCGGGGCCTTCATTGCGGGCAATCGCGATATTATCAACTACCTGCGCTACAATATGCGCTCCCAGATTTACGCCAAATCACTGCCTATGCCGCTGGTTATTGGCGGGTTGAAACGGCTGGAATTGCTCGAAAATCAACCAGAACTGCGCGAAAATCTCTGGAACATCGTCCGGGCGGTGCAAAGCGGTTTGCGCGAGCGGGGTTTTGACATTGGTACGACCAATTCGCCGGTGACACCGGTGTTTCTGCAAGGCGACTACGACGAGGCCATTGTGAGCCACCTCATCGCCGATTTGCGCGAAAACCGGGGCGTTTTCTGCTCGGTGGTCATCTATCCGATTGTACCGAGGGGAGTCCTCATGTTGCGCATCATTCCAACCGCCGTGCATACCCTTGCCGACGTAGAATTCACCCTCGATGCCTTCGAAGCCATTCAGGAAAAACTCCGAAGTGGGAGTTACGCGGGCTTGGGTATTGCGACCTTTGCATAATTTTTCTAAAGTTTTTCATTATTTTTTCAAAGAGGAATTTGTTTAAACGCGGAGAAAAATTATAAATTTCGGCCAGAAAATGCGTTTTTGAGCATTTCAGACCCTTTTTCTCCAACAGTTTAACTCCAAATTTCACTATGAACCGTTTCAATGAAATCAAAAATCTGATTATGTCTCTCGAAGGCGACTTCGACAAGTTTTACGACAAAGACAATCAGGCTGCCGGAACCCGGGTACGCAAGGGTATGCAGGATTTGAAAACCCTGTCTCAGGAAATCCGCTCTGAGGTGCAGAACATGAAAAACGAAAAAGTAGGGTAACTGCCTGACTTTCAACAAAAAAGCCTCCCCTCCCGAGTACTTGGGAGGGGAGGCTTTTTTGTGTTCGGCTTGGTTTTAGCGTTAAAATTTTTCCCGGTGCATCACCAACGCTTCGCCCCGTATGGTGATTTTGCCCGTTTCCAGGTCCGCGATTTCGGTGGTCATCCCGGCTGTGTGACGATCCGAATCAATGGCCGTGATGGTGAAAACGGCCTCGTAGTCGGTGTCGACGAACATGGGGCGCATGAATTCCAGGCTTTGCTTCAAATAGATGCTTCCGGCACCGGGAAACAAGGTTCCAATGACTTTTGAAAAAATACTTCCTCCCAAAAAGCCGTGGAGGATGGGCCGCTTGAAAATAGTTTTTGCGGCGAATTCCTCGTCAAGGTGGAGCGGATTGTCGTCGCCCGAAACAGCGGCGAATTTTACCACATCGTCCTGCGAAAAGCGGAAGCGGTGGCGGAAGGTAGTGCCAGGTGATAAGTGCATGGTGCGAGGTGAAAAGTTAAAAGTGAAAAGTTAAAAAAAGTTTTTACCGCAACCCCACTTTTCACTTTTAACTCAGGAAGAATGATCGGCGACGATGACCCAGGCCCCGTTGATCCTGCGCCAGAGCAGGCTGAAATGCCCGCCCACATCGCCCTTTTCGGGGCGTGTTAACTGCCATTTGCCCACGACAAAGGCCACGTCAGGGGCCAGAAAATCAAGCTTCAGAATGTTGAACGCCAGTGTGCCCATCGCGGCCCGGTCGGGGTAATTTTTCCGGTAGCTGGCCAGCGTGGTTTGGTAGCCCTGGCGCACCCCCGATTGGCCAATGTACAGCAGGCTATCCGACTCCCAGTAGCCGTGCATGAAGGCCGCAACATCGCCCGCATTCCAGGCTTTCGTCTGGCGGTCGAGAATGGATAAAATCAGGTGCCGATCCTGAGATGGTTGGGCCTGGGCCACCGAAATGCCCGACAGCAGAACGAGGGCCAGGGTAAATTTTCGCATGGAAAAGTTATTTTTGTGAAAAATCAAAACGCTTCATGTTCAAGCCCCTGCGCGATTTACGCGATTCCATTTACCAATACCGCCATTACATCGGCGTGGATGGCATCATGTATTTGTCGTTTATCGTCGCCATCATCCTGCTGTTTATTTTCTTTTCCTGACATGGCCAAAAGCAACCAATCGTCCACCTCGAACGGAGGAATTGTCTTCTCGACAAACCCCGATTTTCAATACCAAACCAACGAGTCGGCACCCGAACAGTCGTTGCCGCCCAAGCAGCAAAATCTACGCGTGCAATTCGATAAAAAATCGCGCGGCGGCAAGCAGGTGACGCTCGTTACGGGATTTATCGGCAACGAAACCGATCTGAACGAGTTGGGCAAACGCCTAAAAACGCTCTGCGGAACCGGCGGCTCGGTCAAGGACGGGGAGATTTTGGTGCAGGGCGATTTTCGGGAAAAAATCCTGAACTGGCTTACGCAGCAGGGCTACCGGGCAAAATGATTTACGATTTACGATTGATAGCCACACGTAAAATCGTAATGCGTACCGCGCGGCAGACCGCCTCGCACCTCGTAAATCATTTCGCTGCTATCGCGCGGTTCAGACCACTCACACGTCCGTCTTCGCCGAAAGCTGTTCCGCAGTTTCCGCTTCGGCCACGTAATTTCGTTCCTTCAAAAACACGGAGATGATGACGAACAGCAGGAAGTTGACCCCCATTAGTCCGACGAAAAACCAGTCGTAATCGGCACCCTTGAAGCGGGCGAAAAAGCCGCCCGTGGCAATGCTTCCATTCATCATCGAAACGAAGAGGTTGCCCGCCGATACGGTCAGCAACCACACGGCAGTCATGAAACTTTTCATCGCTTTGGGCGAGTGGGTGTAGGCGTATTCCAGGCCGGTGATGGAAACGAGCACTTCACCTGCCGACAAAATCAGGTACGCCAGCACCTGCCACCACACCGAAGGTTGCTCGCCCAGGTCGATGCGTTCCTGCACCAGGGCAATCACCACGAACGAAAGACCCGTCAACAACAAGCCAGTTCCAATCCGACGCAGCGGGGTGAAGTTGATCCCGAGGCGTTCGACCGCCGGGTAAATTCCGTAGGTAAAAATGGGAATCATCGTGACCAGGAAGAAGGGGTTGACGGTTTGTACCTGTTCGGGTAGCACCGTGAAACCCGACCAGATTTCCCGGTCCAGTTTGGTGGCCTGCAATACCCACTCCGACAGGTTCTGGTCCCAGAGCGCCCAAAAGACCGGGATAAACATGAATACCAGCAAAATCCGCCCGATGGCCTTCATGCCTTCGGGTTGGAAGGTTTGCCGGAACCCTTGCGCGATTCCTACCGGCGGCATCCGAACGTACCGTTTACGGCCCGACCAGAAAATCAGCGTGGCCAGGGCCATCAAAATGCCCGGCACCCCGAAGGCCACCGAAGCCCCGTAGTTGGCGTACAGGTAGGGAATCAGCACCGTGGCCACAACCGATCCGGCGTTGATGCTGAAATAAAACCAACCGTACACTTTCGACATCAGGTGTTTATTCGACTGGTCGAACTGGTCGCCGACGTTGGCCGAAACACTTGACTTAATCCCGCCGGCCCCGACGGCGATTAAAAGCAGCCCGTAGGTAAACCAGGGCAGGTTGGTATCGAAAGCGGCCAAAAACGCGTGACCAACGCAGTACACGATGGAAACGTAGAGAATGACTTTGTACTTTCCGAAAATCCAGTCGGCGGCAATTCCACCAATGAGCGGCATGAAGTAGGCCAGCGCCACGAAAAAATGGACCTGGTCGTTGGCTTGGGCGTCAGCGGTGGTTTGCAGGGCCGGGTTGTTGGTTGGGTTGAAAAACTGGGCCACCAGAAACGTACTGAGAATCGAACGCATTCCGTAAAAACTGAATCGTTCGGCGGCCTCGTTGCCGATGATGAACGGAACGGCCCTCGGAAAAATACCTTTCTTCGGTGGCGCGGTAGGTATTGCCATGAAAGTTGTCGGTTAAGTGGTTGCTGTGATTTGGGTAAAGATAATGGCAAAGTCGGATTCCGCTAGTGGCGTAGCTTCTTAAAAACATCAAATCGCAACGCGACCATGAAAGCCCGCTTGATTTACTTTGTGATTCCCTACGTTTTCAAGATTTAAATGACCCTTCCCGAACTCCTCGCGCAACACCCCGCTTTCGCCCCGATCCTGCCAGCCGACGTGCTGGCCAAACCACTCGTGCTCGATTTTACCGAAAAAAACCGGGAACTGGATGCCGTTGACCTCACCGATACCCAGCGTTTCAACGACTACGTGTTCGGCAAACTTTGGGCGCACGATGCCACCGTCGGCGCGGGTGGTTACGATGAGTACCGGGCCATTTACCGCCGAAGCGCGCATTTTCAGCAGGCCGATGAACCCCGCTGCATTCACCTCGGCATCGACCTGTGGGCCAGAGCCGGAACGCCCGTGTTTGCGCCACTTGCGGGGCAACTTCACAGTGTTCAGGACAACGCCCATTTTGGTGATTACGGCCCAACGCTGATCCTGGAACACCAATTACCCGTGCCCGATTCGAGCTTTACGATGCGGTTTTACACGCTGTACGGTCATTTGTCGCGCGTTTCGCTGGTGGGTAAACGAGTTGGAATGCCCGTCGGGGTAGGGGAGAAGATTGCGGAAATCGGTCCGTTTCCCGAAAACGGCGATTGGCCACCGCACCTGCATTTTCAAGTCATCGCCGATTTGCAGGGCTGGCGGGGCGATTACCCCGGCGTTTGTGCCCTGTCGGAGCGGGAAAACTACTTGCGCAATTGCCCCAACCCGAACTTGCTCCTGAGGCTATCCTAACAAAAGCCCCATCCCGAGTACTCGGGATGGGGCTTCGCTGAAGTGTGCTTTCTGAATGGGACTTAATTTTTATCCGGGCTGACGTAGGTTTTGTTCCCGTTGGCATTGATGTAGTACCGGCCTCCGCGCGGGCCTTCGTAAATCGTGCGGCCCTTGTCATCTTTGCCCGTGTTTTTGTCGTCGCCCGCTATTTGTTTCTGCGTACTGCGGTTGACCTGTGTGACGCGGTCTTGTTTCTTTTCTTTTGCTTCAATTTTCTCGGCTTTTTCTTCTTTCTTTTCGGCTTTTTCGCGCTTGCGCTCCGCTTTTTCAGGCTTGGTTACGGCTACCTCTTCGGCTTTCTGACGCTTCTTGTCGGCCTTCGCCTCCATTTTATCCGCCTTTTCTACCTTTTTCTTCTTTGTCGTTTTGTCATCGTCCTTGTCTTTTTTCTTCTCGGCCTTCGCTACTTTGTTCCCCTTCGCCTCGTCGTTTTTGTCTTTCTTTTTAGTCGTTTTGGTGTCGTCCTTCTTTTTCTTCTCCGTTTTCTCTTTTTTCTCCTTTGCCTGAGCATGAGTATCCGTCACAAACAACCCCAGTACGAGCAACATCAACGTCAGCAGGTAGGGGAGAGCAAGGAGTGGGCGTTTAGCCGCGTTAAGTTTTTCTTCCATGGAATTTGTGGATTTATGGTTCGATTAAATAGGGCAGATTGGCGGGTTTTGCGCTAATTTGCCCGTAAAATGACAAGAAGTTTTATCTCTTCCAAAAAAAACGTGGCATTACCCAATCGAGCCGGCAGCGGACTGACGCTGTTTTTTCTGATGATTTCGTCTGTTGCCTGGGCGCAGGGTTTGGGACAGGTTTCGGGCCGGGTCGTCAGCGCCACAACCCGCCAACCCATCGCCGGAGCACTGGTAGGTTTACCCGCCAAAGGCCTCGCGACGCTCACCAATGCCGAAGGATTTTTCACGTATAAATATCCGAACGTTAGCCAGCAGGAAACGCTGACGATTACGGCACCGGGGTACCGTGATTTGACCAAAAAAGCCGTAGAAGCGATTAAGGACACTCTTTTCTTACTCGATTCCGCAAAACAAGTCGTTCTGGATTCCTCTAAATTGATGATTCATTCGGCCCGAAAACTGGTCGAGAATGCGCTTTTAAAAGTTCGGGATAACTATCCGTCGTCCGTCTTCACGATGAACGGTTTTTACCGGGAAACGCTCACGCGCGACGGGGCCACCGCCCGACTTTCGGAGGCCGTTTTGAAAGTAGAACACAACCCCGGCCACGCCGCCGAGGAGTTGATGCCGGAGAAAGTGAAGATTTTGAAAGCCCGCAAGTACGAAAACCCGGCCCTGACCGTCGACCTCGAAAGTTTCAGTTTTGGCAACGGTGCCGCCTTGGTCACGCACTCGATGGAGATGGGTATTCCCGAGTACCTCGACGGCAAAAACCTGGACGATTACCGCTTCCGGCTCGACTCCGCGCTGGGCAGCTATTCTAATCGCGCACTCTGGCAAATCCATTTTTCGCCCAGCAGCAAACGGGTGAAAGCCGCCCGCGAGGGTACCATCTGGCTCGATACGCTGACGCTGGCTTTCGTCAAAATTGACTACGAGTTTACCCCCGAAGGCCGCGAGGACGTGCTCAAGAGTACCATGAAAAGTGTGTTCGGCAACGTATTCGGTGGCTCACGAACCACCGTGCAACGGGTACACGGATACTACGCGTACCGGCTTTTCAACGGAAAATGGTACCTAAATGACTCAGGCCTGGAACTGGCGGCGGACTTTCAGAAAAAAGAAACGAAGACCAACGCCGCGATCCGGCTGCATTTTGTTTCAACCGAGATCTTTCCACGGGTCAACGTGCCGTTGCGCGAAAACGAGGCCATGCAGAGTACCAACAATTTCCCCAAAGGCGGGCGTTACGACGATGGTTTCTGGGCGCAGTACAATTTCGTGAAAGCTACGGCGGGCGAACGAATGAAGTAGATACCCCCAACCCCCTGAAGGGGGCTTAAAAACATCAGGCGGGAAAAGCCCCCTTCAGGGGGTTGGGGGTACGCTCCAGCCGGGCAAGCGGAAGGCCACAACGCGTTGCATAGCCGTTAAAAAGAGGAATACATAAAAAATGGAACAACACCAGAAAGGCTCCGATTTCATCCGCGACGTGGTCATTGGTATGGCTGACGGCCTCACGGTGCCGTTTGCGCTGGCGGCGGGTTTGAGCGGTGCCGTCGACAGCACGGCCATCGTCATCACGGCGGGGCTGGCCGAGATTGCCGCCGGAAGCATTGCGATGGGACTGGGCGGTTACCTGGCGGGCCAGACCGAGCAGGAACATTACGCCGCCGAACTCGCCCGTGAGCACGAAGAAGTAATCCGGGTACCCGACATCGAGAAAGCCGAAGTACGCGCCGTGCTGGCCGATTACGGTCTGAGTGAGCCGCTCCAGGTAGCCGTAGCCGACGAAATGGCCCTCAACCCCAAAAAGTGGGTTGATTTTATGATGCGCTTCGAGTTGGGCTTAGAAAAACCCGACATCCACCGCGCCAAAAAAAGCGCGTTCAACATTGGGACGTCCTACATCGTGGGGGGCATTATTCCGTTGTCACCGTACTTTTTCACCGAAACTTCGCGGGAAGGCCTCGTGTATTCCTGTTACATCACGGTCCTGACGCTCCTGGTTTTTGGCTACTTCAAGAGCCGGGCCACCGGCCAACCGCCCGTTGCGGGCGCGTTGAAGGTGGCGGCCATCGGCACGGTAGCGGCGGGCGCGGCGTATTTTATCGCGAAATTAGTGGGAGGGGCAATTTAGGGCAGAGTGCAATTTAGGGCATAGGGCAGAGTGCATAGGGCATAGTTAAAAAAGTAGCCTTCAACTATGCCCTATGCACTCTGCCC
>JAJAZB010000318.1 GCA_026785975.1 Cytophagaceae bacterium
ATTCACCTGTTCTTCCAGGGTACGGAAGCCTGGTCGGAGTGGCGTCGGACGGGTTTCCCGGTGCTCAAGCCCGCCGCCGTACCCCTCAACGGTGGAACGGATATTCCGCGTCGGGTTGTCGCCTACCGAAATGGTCATTTCAAAGACATCCGCATCGAGTTCAAAATAGACTTCGAAAAAGTCAGTGGAGGGCACGAATTTTATCTCGTACCGTATGTCAACACTCGTTGAGAAGAGGTACACGTTCTGGCCTCCTCCACTAAATTCATATTCGTATCGGTTACTTGGCTCTAACACGATTTTGCTTGTTTTTTTTGGCTCAATCGTTCGTAAGCGGCCCGAATCTCCGGATTGTTGCGGTAGTTTTCAACGGCTTCGCGCTGGGCTTGTTTTTTTACTTCCACGAGTCGGCGGATGATGTCCATGCCGCGCAGGGGTTTGGTTGGTGCATTTCAAATTGTCGCTAAGCGGCCATTGCGTATGAATACGGCTCAATATGTTGCCTAACCAAACTCCACCGATTACTCATCCAGCACACCCGCAGGTTTAACACCCGCTGCGCACCGCCCTGACTCCACCGCTGCCCCGACCGTTTGAGTCGCTTCTGAACGACCGTCCGATGGGCGGATTCAACGGCCCCTGAACCGATTAATAACCCCTGCTTGCGGTAGCGTTTGTAGTCCACCCGATCGCGGTTGGTGGTCGGATACCCACAGACCTGTTCTCGTAAGGAAGACGCAACAGGCAACAGCCTGATGTTGGCCAGCACGTTATCTAATTCGCTATCCAACAGCAGCTTATGCTGAACTTCCAGCCAGGCCAAGGTTTGTCTTTGCTGGCTAAAAGCACCCTGACTCACTTTGCCCAGGTGTTCCATTGCATGGTAAAACGGGGCCGCCCGCGCGGTCCAAAATCAGTGTTGCCTTCGGATACGATTCGGCCATCAGATACCGTAGCCAGGGCGCACCGTCGCTGAGAAAAATCAGATTTTCCCCTAATAATTTGTGGCCATCGACCTGTGCCCTGAACTTGGGCGTAAAGGCGGAAGCGGAACCTAAATGGGCCACAAACACCGACTGCTCAATGTGTCCTCCCCGGCCTTCAACTGTGCTGTCTCTCAGCGCGTCAGCCCGGAAAATGCGGGCTAGCTTGTTTTCCTTGTAGCCTTCATCAGTCAAGAGCATGGCTCCGTCGGCCTGTACGTACACCACCGGATTAGCCACCGAGTCACTTTCCGGCTCGTCTCCTTCAGCGACAGCAGTGGCAGGCAACTCAACCGGCTGGTCAAGATCGGCTTCAATAGCGGCTCCGTAATGGGTTGTCATCCGATAAATCTGGCTGGGGTGAACCGAGAGCCCCAGCAATTGCTCCAGCAACTCAGCGGCCCGGGTATAGACCTCACACTGGCCGACAAAGACCACTTTTTCCTGAAGGTATGGGCTGATACCAAAGCCATTGGGGTGCTGACTAAATGGCTCACTGGTAGCGATGTCTACCTTGCCGTAGGTGGTTTTGGTGCTTTTTTTCACGCCGGTCGGCGGGGACATCGCTTAGGTTTTTTTCTAGCACCTGTCGGCCCAGGTCTTTCCAGATTTGATCGAATGCCTTTTCGTAGTCGTAGAACGTCAGCTTATGCTTGAGTTGCTGGAGGTCGTGGTATTTTTGACGGGCCAGGGCGACATACTCGTCTTCGGTCATGGTTGTGATGAGTTGGGTATCCATATTCCAAGATACTCACATCAAGCGACAATCTGAAATGCACCCGGTAGAGTACTAATTTGTTTAAATGTTTAAAGCTTGTTTTTTTCCAATGCTTTTTCAGGAAACGGGCGTTAATAGTTTAAATATTCGCCGAACTTTTGCGGAGCTACCCTATTGCGGAATTGTCGCCGCTGAAATCGATTTTTTTCAATGAAAAAAACAACCTGGTTTTTACCGCTGCTGTTGCTGGCCGCCTGCTCGTCGGATTCGGGCCAATCGAATGGAAAAGGGGAAGCAAACGCCGAAATCAACGCGCCCAATACCTGCTCGCTGGTGCTACTGGACAAATCGGTCAGCATCAACGCCAATGATCCCTACATTCGGCAAAAGTACCAGCAGGCACTGGCCACGCTGATTTCAGAAAATATCAAGCGCAAAGGCGACCGCCTGGACGTGTACTTCATCCACGACAATACGGCAAAAGCCAAAGCGCTGGAGCGGGTGTGTCAGTCGGAAAAAGAAGATGTGAGCAGTGCAAACCAGACGGACGCCGAAGCCGCCGAGACGTCGTTTGCGGTTTCGTTGCAAAAAGAACAAGCGAAGTTTCAGCGGGAAGCTACGGCGCAACTGGCTGCGCCCAATCCCTCAAGCAGTAATCGGTACACCGATATTCTGGCCAGCTTGCCGGTGGCTAATCGCCTCGCCGAACGGGGCTTTCGGGTGAAAACGTACTATTTCAGCGACATGATCGAGAGTATGCGCGGCACCAACCGGCGCGATTTCCACACGGCCCCGCCCGCCAGCAGTGCGCAGGCGGAGAGTTGGGCCAGGCAAGACGCGGAGCGATTGAAGCCGACCTTGCCTAAGCTGACTGAAGTGGAATTTTACACGATTCTGCCGTTTCAACCGACCGCTTCGAGCAAGACCAACAACCCCAATATCACGCTTTACTGGGAAACCCTCCTCCGGGAACTGGGCGTCAGCAAGCGGTTGGAGGAATTGTAGTTTTAATGCGTCGTAGGGGGCCAACCATTACGGTGGGCGGCGGCGTTAAAACACACCCCCCCCCCAGCACCCCCAAGGGCATCGCCCACCCAAAAAAAAAAAAAAAGG
>JAJAZB010000319.1 GCA_026785975.1 Cytophagaceae bacterium
ACGATGTGTATTTCGTACTCAAAAAAGCCGACGAGCCGAACGACGACCTGATTCATCTGGATTGGATTTACTTCCAACGGAAGAATTGGGCGGGTAGCCTTAAATTTTGAACGATGGGAGGTGATTTCTGAGAATTCTGATTTTTTGTGCGGGTCTCCCTGAGCGGAGCGGACACCGCGCGGTCGAAGGGTAACCCGCACAAAAAAAGGTTCGCCGAGTACTCGGCGAACCTTTTTTTTCACCTAACCAAATCTGTTAACCACCTATTGACAGGGTAGCTACGAACTTCAGTTCGTAGCAAAGATGCAGGCAATTCTAAATTCTATGAACTGAAGTTCGTAGCTACCTTTATTTAAACTCGGCGAGGCTCGTTGGGCGCACGGCAACGACCTTAAACTCCGTCCGGCGGTTTTCCTGGTGTTGCGTTTCGTCGCACTTGATGCCGTCGCCGCATTCGTTCACCAGTTCCGATTCGCCGTACCCGTTGGCCACCAAACGGCCCGGCGGAATGCCCCGCGCCACGAGGTAATCCACGACGGCGCGGGCGCGGTTTTCCGACAAACGCACATTGTAAACATCCGAGGAACGGCTGTCGGTATGGGCGCGGATTTCAATTTTCATATCTGGATTTTGCTTCAACACCGGAACCAACCGGTTCAGTTCGGCGGCGGCGTCGGGACGGATGAAATACTTGTTGAGATCGTAGTAAATGTTGTCAATTTTGAAAACCTCATCCTGCCCAAACAAGCCGGTTTCGGTCTCGATGGTTTTGGGGCCTTTTTTCGTTTTAGACAGCACGTTTTTGTTGGTGGCGTAGTTGTCTTTTTTGGCGGTTATCTGGTGGTTGGCGCCGGGTTTTACGTCAAACTCGTAGCCGCCGTCCGAGCCGGTCACCACTTTCTGGGCCGAGCCGTCTTTTTCGTTTTCCAGCGTCACCTCCACCCCCGCCATGGGTTGCTGGGTGTACTCCGATCGCACGATGCCCCGCAGCAACTGGCTATTCGTTTTTTGCAGGTAAATGGCCAGGCTGGTCTGGTGCCCCGATGAGTTGGTGCGGGTACTGTACTTGACGCTGTTGGCGGCGTAACCCTCCTGGATAGCCTTAAATTCGTATTCGCTGCCCGATTGCAGGCACAAGCCCACGGTGCCATTCATGGCCGTTTGGCGCAGTTCCTGGTTTTCGCCGTTGATCACTGTGCGTAGTTGTACGCCCTCCATCGGTGCCCGCGTCACGGCGTCGTACACGATGACGTTGAGTTGCTTGCAGGTTTTGCGGAAATAATAAATGTTGTCGTCGCCGACGCCCTTTTTGCGGCTCGAACTAAAGTAGCCCGACGAGCGGTCGGCGGTGCTGATAAACCCGAAATCGTCCTTGTCGGAATTGATGGGCGCACCCAGATTATCGACGCCTTTGAGCACGATGCCTTCTTTCATTTCGGCGTAAAATAAATCCAGTCCGCCGAGGCCCTCGTGGCCATCGGAGGCGAAGTAGAGGTTGCCGTTGGGGTCGATGAAGGGAAACATTTCGTTGCCTTCCGTATTGACTTCCTTGCCCATGTTGACGGGCGTACCCCACTGCCCGTTTTGGTATTCGACCACGTACAGGTCGGTGCCGCCAAAGCCGCCGGGCATATCGCTAACGAAGTAAAGTTTGCTGTCGTCGGGCGCAAAAGCCGGGTGGCCCGTCGAGTATTCGTCGGAGTTGAACGGCAATTCTTTCACCCCGGCCCACTTTCCCCGGCCATTCAGGCCCGCCGAGTACAACTTGAGTTTATTGATCCCCTCGCTGCTCTTGTCCGACTTGCTTTTGTTGTAATTATTACGGGTAAAGACGATAAAATCCTGGGGTTTGTTGAACGTCATCGGCCCCTCGTGGTACTTGGTGTTGAGGGTCCGGCTGAAGATTTCGGTTTTCGTCAGAGGCTTCTGCTCCTGAGCGGCTTCGGCGACCTGGGTCGAATTGAACGAACCACCAATGGCCGCTCCACCCCGGCTGACGGGTTCCATCACCCGGCGCAATTCGGCGGTGTCGGGGGCAAAATACAGATCGAGAAAGGGCGTTTGGTTCCAGTTGAAAATCCGCTTGATCGCCCCGCCTTCTTCCCGCGCCGACACAAACGTCAGCCCGCCTTTGTAGTACATCGGGCTGAAATCGGCCTGCCGCGAGTTGATGGGCAGGTAGTCGACTTTGTAACTCGAAGAATCCTGGTAAAACCGGCTCATGTCCATGTAACTCACCGTGAAACGCTTGCCCCGCAGGTCGGCGGCCTGCATTTCCCCGTACTTCGAGTACACTTTCTGCGACTCGCGGTACTTGCCGTTTTGGGCCAGGGACTGCGCATAATACAGGTACGCCTCGCTTTCAACGTCCTCAAATTCTTTGATCAGGTCGGTGTACACGCGTTCGGCGTTGCGGCTATCCTGCATCCGTCGGTACGAGTAGCCCAGCCGGGTCAGCGCTTCCTTGCGCTCAGCGGGCTGCACGTTGCGCCCCGTGCGCAGGAACTCCTCGTACTGCCGGATGGCGTTGACGTAGCTGAAGTTGTCGTATTGTCGGTTGGCGGCCTTCAACCGGGCACTCTGCGCCAACGCCTGACCACCGGACAACAGCCCGGAAATGGCCAGCAGAAGAGGTAAAAACTTGAGTTTCATGAGTGGTAAAAGTTCGGGGTGACGGTAAATAAGTTTACTTGAAGAAAGCCTTCACAAAGATGGTGCCAATTTTTTTTAACCGATTGATAGCCACAGTTCACTGGTTCAATCCATCGCCCCAATCCAGATTCGCCCCGTTTGCGGCGTCACCCGGAAGCGTTCATCCATCCGGTGCCCCAGCACCCAAACCAACGATTCGCCCGAGACCAGCACCCATACGCGCGCTTTCAGCGAACGCGGGATTTTGGTGTCGATCAATAAATCGCTCACTTTTTTGCGGCGTCCATTCATCCCCAACGGACAAAACCAGTCGCCCGGTTGCCAGCGTCGCAACGTGAGCGGAAACGTCAGCAAGTCGGCATCGAAACTGGCTTGACGCGGGTTATTTTCAAAAACCAGTTGTACTTTTTCCTGAATGAAAAACCGCAGCCGGAAGTCCGGCGTTTCCATAAAGTTATCTTCTTTTTGGAGAAAAAAACGTTCATCGGCGTTCGCCAGTTTTGGTGTAACGATCAACGCCAAACGGTCTTTGGTCAAGGTGTGGGTTGGGGAATGAAACTGCTTGCCGACCGGCCCATCCACCGCCGCCCAAATCGCCCCGGACTGCCGGTAGCGGAACCCCAGCGGGCGCAGAAGTTCGTGCAAAAGCAGGAGTGGTTCGGGGGCTTGCCGGAGTTTTTCAATAGCCAGAAAATGCACCTCGCCCTCCCTGCGCCAGGCTACCTCCCGCAACGCCTCGGCCTGACTCGCCAGCAGACGCCGTGCGGCGGCGAGTTGCTCCAGAGTTTGCCCGAGGGTTTCGTGCAGATTCGGGTTCAGTTGTCGCAGCAGCGGCACCACGTGGTGCCGGACGAAATTGCGCGGGTAGTCGTCGGTGGCGTTGGAGCGGTCTTCACGCCAGGACAGGTTATTTTCAGCGGCAAATTGTTCAATCGCTTCCCGACTCGCCGACAGCAACGGTCGTACCACCCGCCCCTGCCAGACAGGAATGCCCGCCAAACCAGCCAGCCCGGCTCCCCGGCTGAGGTTGAGCAGGAGCGTTTCGAGGGCATCGTCGCGGTGGTGGGCGGTGGCCAGGTAGTCGAAGCGGGCGCTATCCAGTATTTCCTTGAACCACTCGTATCGCAACTTCCGGGCGCCCAGTTGGACGGAAAGCCCGTAGGTTTCGGCGAACGTTTTGGTGTCGAATCGTTTTGTGAAAAAGGGTACACCGTACCGTTCCGCCCGTTGCCGGACAAACGCTTCGTCGCCGTCGGAATCCGCGTCGCGCAGGCCAAAATTGCAGTGCGCTACGCCAAACGGGATTCCGGCCCGGTGAAACAATTCGGCCATAACCACCGAGTCGACGCCCCCGCTTACGGCCAGCAAGGCCCGTTGTGTGGTCAACTGGTGCTGGTTAAGAAACGTTAAAAAGGGGTTTAGCACGGGAAAAAGGACTTAGTTTTGCACGCGAATTTATCACGGGAACGCGACTCGTGTGGGGATAAAAAGCCTCTCGCATTGACGTATCTATTCATGTTGGGAATACCAAACATACGCTTAAAATTTTTCACCTGCCTGGGACTTTTTGCTCTGCTGACGGGTCAGGTGCGGGCACAAAATCCGGCGGGCAGCAAAATCGTCACCCTGATTCGGGCGGACAGCCTGGCCGGGACGGTCGTCAAGGGTGTACAACTCAAAAAACTGATTGGCAACGTGGCTCTCCAGCAGGGTAACGTTCTGCTGTACAGTGATTTGGTGCTTCAGGACGAAAATAAAAACACGCTTCAGGCGTTCGGCAACGTTCGCATCATCCAGGGCGACAGCGTCACCCTCACCGGCGATACCGCGCTGTACTACGGCAATTCCCGGCTGGCCAAAATGACGGGCCGGACCGTTGTACTCAACGACGGCACGATCATGCTGACCACGCGCCGCCTGGATTACAACATGAATACCCACGTGGCGGTCTACTCCGGCGGGGGCACCATCATCGACAAACAAAGCATCCTGACGAGCCGTGACGGTACGTACAACACCGAAACCAAGCTGTTTACCTACCGCAACGATGTGCGCATCGTCGACCCGGAGCGGGTCATTACCGCCGATTCGTTGCGGTACAGTGCGCTGTCGAAAGATGCCTTTTTTATCGCGCCAACCAAAATTGCCAGCAAAAGCGATACGGTTTTTGCCAATGGTGGTTCGTACAACGTCGCCTCCCAAATCTCCAACATTCAGGGCCGCTCCACCGTCCGTACCGACAAAATCGACCTCACCGCCGACACGCTCAACTACGATAAACCCACCCAAATCGGCATTGCGCGGGGCAACGTAGTGTTTATTGCCCGCACCGACAGCACCGTGCTCACGGGCAACGTAGGCCGCTATTTTGGTACGCAGGGAATTACGCGGGTTTGGGGCGATGCTGTTTTGCGCAACATCCGCCAGAACGATACCCTCTACCTCTCGGCGGATACGCTGCTTTCGCGCGAAATTTATGTGGGCCAGGACACCATCCGCCGGTTGTTTGCTTACCGGAACGTGTTGATTTTCAAACGTGATTTTCAGGCAAAGTGTGATTCTTTGGCCTATTACGTCAACGATTCGACGCTATTTTTCTACAAAAAACCCATACTGTGGAGTACCGGCAATCAGTCGGAAGGCGACTCGGTTCAACTTAAGATGAAGAACGGCAAATTAAATACGGTCATTTTACGGGGTCACGCGTTCGTGGTTTCACGGGATAGCCTGCTGAATTTCAACCAGATGAAGGGTCGGCGCATCACAACCTACCTCAATCCCGACAGCAAGCTGGAACGGGTTTTTGTGGAAGGTAATGGCGAGAGCATTTATTATGCGCTCGACGAAAAAAATAAACTCGTGGGGCTGAATCGTTCGGAAAGCAGCAAGATGACGCTCCATTTCAGGGAGGGCGAAGTCAAGCGCATCGCCTACGTGGGCAAGCCCGAACAATCGCTGATTCCGCCGCCGAAAATTACCGAAGACAACCGGATACTGGATGGATTTAACTGGCGCGAAAACCTGCGTCCCAACCGGGAGAAGGTCTTGCGCAACCGGCCACCGTTGATCCCATTCAAAACTCCGACAAAAGCGATAACACCAGTTCCTGTAAAAACAAAGCAAGCACCAAAGAAGCCGCCGGTGAAGAAACGGCTCCCGGTAAAGCCAGTAACGAAAAAGCCCGCCGACGTACAACCCGCAGTGGTTAAACCATTGGCGTTGAATGAGTTCAAAGTGAACAGAATCAAACCGTTTACGATGGCGGGCCGTAGGTCTGGCAATCCATGACGCTGGAACGGGGCTACTCAAAGAAATCGACGAATTAGTGCCTGATTCAGGCAAGCCGTTCAGCAATCAGCGGTAACCGTTTAAAAACTATCGCTTGTTAAAAACTGTTAAAAATTTGATTTTCAGACCTGTTCCAATAATTTTGTCCTTGAAATAAAAAGATTTACCCGTCCAGCGATATGAAACCAACTCTACAAATGTTCCTGCTCCTTGCCGCCACACTCGCGCAGATGTTGGCTGGCCGTGTTTTCGCCCAGAGTGACCGGAACAAAAGCCGTCTGGACATCAAACCCAGGCCGCGTAGCGAGGCGGTAGCCCCGGCCAAGCTAAATGGGTTTTCGCTGCTTCGAAATCCCCCCGTAAAAAACTTAAATCCCAACCGCGCCCTATCGATTAATCAGTACTACCGCAATTTACTCAGCGCTCAGCCCGCCCCTCGCCAAACGGCAGTGAAACAGATTTCGGCTGAACCCGTAGCCACCCCGTCGACCGTTGCCGTTGTGGTTGAACGCAACGCGGAGGAACAAGCCGCCAGCACGGATAAACTCTACAGCAGCGAGCGCCTGACGGTGTCGAACCTCTACCCGAACCCGGCCAACGAGTACACCTTAGTCGACTATTCGGTGGGTGCGACGACGGGGCAGGCCAAGTTGTCTTTCTTCAACGTGTTGGGTAGCCCGGTTGGCGAGTACGAACTCGACCGTAGCGAACGCCGTCTACGCATCTCGACGAGTGAATGGACGAACGGTATTTATTTTTACCAACTCGCTCTCGAGGGCCGTACACTGGCGACCAAAAAACTACTGGTGCGTCATCAATAAGTTTTGTACTCAGCGTTTGATCCGCCAAACCGTACATTCAAAAGCACTATTTCAGCTACACACTCGTTAAGGGTTGTGTAGCTTTTTTGTATCTTTGCACTCCCATGCGAAAAACCACGTATTTAACTCTGGTTCTGCTGTTTACCCTTCTGACGGCTTGCAGTAAGTTTGAGAAACTTCGGAAAAACAGCACCGACGAAGAAAAGTATAAAGCCGCCCTGGACTACTATAAAAAGGGCAGTTTTGAGAAGGCCGGTCTGTTATTTGAAGAGTTGAAGCCCCTCCTGAAAGGGAGCGATCAACAGGAAATGGCGACGTTTTACGAGGCTTACTGCAACTACCGAATGGGCCTCTACGCGCTGAGCGCCCAACAATTCCGGCAGTTTTACGAAACCTTTGGCCGCAGTGAGTACGCCGAGGAAGCTCTTTACATGAGTGCGTATTCGCTCTACAAAGATTCGCCCAACTTCAACCTCGACCAAGTCAGCACGTCCACGGCCATCGATGCCTTGCAGAGTTTTGTCAACGGGTATTCCCAGAGTAAATTCCGGGAGGAAGCCACCGAAATTATGAAGGAATTGCGGATCAAGCTGGAGAAAAAAGCCTACGAAAAGGCCGTTTTGTACTACAAAACCAGCCCCGCCAGTATTCTCAATTTCCGGTCGGCGGTGGTGGCGATGACCAACTTTCAGCGCGATTTTCCTGATTCTGATCTGAACGAGGACGTGGCCTACCGCAAAGTGCAGGCCCAGCACGATTACGCCAAAAACAGTTCCCCCAAAAAACAAAAAGAGCGTTTTGACGAAGCCGTTTTGTTTTATCAGGCGTTCATCGACAAATACCCGAACAGTAAATTCCTGCGTATTGCCGAGAAATTTTACGACAACAGCACGAAAGAATTAGCGCGAATGGGGGCCGAAGCGCAACTGGCCAAACAGCAACCACCGTCAGCGCCCGGTACGACTGCACCGGATTCCAAAACCAGTAAATTAGGTGGTAGCAGTAACTAATAACAGTTTGAATGAAAAGTAACCTGAACAGTAAACCAACCAACGATATGCCTACCAATCCTTCGGTCGTGACCCGCGACATGGGTAAAATCGCCGCCAAAACCGGCAACGTGTACGAATCCGTCTCCATCATCTCGAAGCGTGCCCGCCAGGTTTCAGTTAAAATGAAGGAAGAACTGAGCAACAAATTGTCGGAGTTTGCCTCGACCGTCGACAACCTCGAAGAAGTCTTTGAAAACCGCGAGCAGATCGAGATTTCAAAGTTTTACGAGAAAATGCCTAAGCCGGGTTCCGTCGCCGTCGATGAGTTTATGGAAGATAAACTCGAATGGCGCGACCGGACGCAGGCCCTGCCCGAGAACGAATAAAAGTTGGCCGTTTGCCGCAGGCAGTCCATCAGTTCCACTGCCCACGGCGAATAGCTAACTGCCAAATCTCATGCAAGGAAAACGAATTCTGCTCGGCGTGTCGGGCAGCATAGCCGCCTACAAGGCGGCTTTTTTGGTCCGGTTGCTGGTGAAAGCTGGCGCCGAAGTGCGCGTGGTGATGACGGCCTCGGCCCGCGAATTCATCACGCCGCTCACCTTGTCCACGCTGTCGAAACACCCGGTTTTATCCGAATTTACGACCACCGACGGCACGGGTACCTGGAACAACCACGTCGAACTGGGCCTCTGGGCCGATGTCGTGCTCATCGCCCCCGCCTCCGCCCGAACCCTGGCCCGGTGCGCGCACGGTCTGGCCGACGATCTGCTGTCGGCGGTGTATTTATCGGCGCGATGCCCGGTATTTTTCGCTCCGGCGATGGACCTCGATATGTACCAGCACCCCGCCACAACCGAGAATTTGCGGCGGCTAACCTCGTTTGGCAACCGGATTATTGAAGCCGAATCGGGGGAATTGGCCAGCGGGTTGGTGGGCCAGGGCCGCATGGCCGAGCCGGAGCGAATGGTGAGGGTATTGGAGATTTTTCTTACTCCGGAAAATACCCCCAACCCCCTGAAGGGGGCATTCCTGTCTGAAAATTTTAGCCGTGAAAACGCCCCCTTCAGGGGGTTGGGGGTATTAATCACCGCCGGGCCAACCCAGGAAGCCATTGACCCGGTGCGTTTCATCAGCAATCAGTCAACGGGCAAAATGGGCTACGCCTTAGCGGCTGAATTGCAGGCAGTTGGCGCGCACGTGACGCTCGTGAGTGGTCCAGTGGCGTTGCCTTTGCCCCACCCCGATATTCGGTTGGTTCAGGTGCGCTCGGCGCAACAAATGTTTGAAGCGGCGCAAGCGCATTTTACGAATGCCGACGTAGTAATTTTGAGCGCTGCCGTGGCTGATTACACGCCTACTCATCCCGCCGACCGGAAAATCAAAAAAAAGGAGGCGGTTTTCACGATTGAACTCAGCAAAACCGTTGATATTGCAGCCACGCTGGGCCAGCAGAAACGGCCCGACCAGGTGCTGGTGGGTTTTGCGCTCGAAACCGACAATGAATTGGAAAACGCGCGCGCGAAACTAAACAGCAAAAATCTCGACCTGATTGTCCTGAATTCCCTGCAAGATCCCGGCGCGGGCTTTGGCCACGATACCAACCAGGTCACGGTTTTGGACCGGAATGGCGGGGTTCAAAAAATTCCGTTGCAATCGAAACAAGAACTGGCAAAGGATTTGGTGGAGATCATCGCAAAACTCGTTTCGTCGACGAGGGTAGTGCTTAAATCATAAACAAATGTTGACCAAACGTTATTTCTTACTGACCGGCTGGCTGTGGTTCTCTCTGGTTCCCAGTGGTTTTTCGCAGGAACTCAACTGCAAAATCAACATCAGTTACGACCAGGTGAAGGTCAACCAGCAGGCCACCAACGCGACGCAACTCTACGCGGAAATGCAGGCGGTCATGACCGACTTAATCAACGGACGGCGGTGGAGTACCGACGCCTTTGCGCCGGAAGAGAAAATCAACATGACGCTGTCGCTCATCGTGCAACGCGCTACGGCTCAGGGTGATTACGAATGCCAGGCCCAGGTTCAGGTGACGCGCCCGGTGTACGGCAGTAGCTACGAGTCGGTGTTGTTACGGTTTGTGGATCGCAGTTTTCAGTTTAATTATTTACCCGATAAACCGCTCAATTACAACGACAACAGTTACTCGGATAACCTCACGTCGTTGCTGGCCTTTTACGCCTACACGGCCCTGGCGATGGACTACGATTCGTTCGGCAAATTGGGGGGAAATCCCTACATCCTGCGGGCCTACAACGTCGCCAACCTGGCCCAGAACTCGCCCTACGCGGGTTGGGATTCGCGGGGCGACTCGCGGACCCGTTACTGGCTGGCCGAAAATCTGCAAAGCCAGCAGATGCAGCCCTTCCGCGAGGCGATTTATACCTACCACCGGCTGGCGCTCGACACCTTCAACGACGATCCCGACCAGGCCCGCAAGCAGATTCTGGACGTGCTGGATGCGATTCGGCAGGTCAACCAACTCAAGCCAACCGCCGTGCTCGTCAACGCGTTTTTCGACGCCAAGTCCGATGAATTGGTCCAGATATTCAGCAATGCCAGCCCGGAAGCCCGCCGACAGGCCTTTACGCTGCTCTCGCAACTCGACCCCACCAAAACGGAAAGCTACCGGCGGCTCAACCGTTGAGGCCCGATAATCATGTCCAAACGGCTCTTCCGCGTTTTCCCCGCTGACTTCGTTACGAAGTTGGCCGACCTCGATGGCGCTGATCTGCACGGCGTTCGGCGGGATGGCGTGACGCTCCACGGACGGCTCCTTTCTCACGACGATACCAATTTGCTAATCCAGGATCACCTCCGTCGTCCGCACACAATCCGATTGGTTGACATCGAGGAAATTGTGACGGACAAAGTAGCGCCGTGGTGAACTAATCGACTCGTTTTGGGTTAATTTTGAAGGCCCTTTTCCGGGTCTTTTCGGGTAAAACCGTGAGCATGACCGATCGAATTTGGCGTATGCAATCGTAGACTACCCGCCGTTAAACTGCCCACTGATACAATGCTTTCGTACCTGTTAATTAAAAATTACGCCCTCATCGAGCACCTTGAACTTCGCCCCGACGCCGAGCTAAACATCGTCACGGGCGAAACGGGGGCCGGTAAGTCGATTATACTCGGTGCCATTGGGCTACTTTTGGGCAACCGCGCCGACGTGAAAGCGCTGTACGACCCGAAGGAAAAATGCGTGATTGAAGGGCATTACGAAATTGGCGGTTATTACATTCGGAGTGTTTTTGAAGAAGAAGAACTTGATTACGAAACCACCTGCATCATTCGGCGCGAGATCAGCCCGGCGGGTAAATCGCGGGCGTTTGTTAATGATACGCCCGTCAACCTGGAGGCCCTGCGGCGCATCACGAGTGAATTGATGGACGTGCATTCGCAGCACGACTCGGTACTGCTGGGTAGCAACGAGTACCAGTTGCAAATCGTCGATACCTACGCGCAGAACCAAACGTTTCTTGAACGCTACACGGGCGATTACCGGGCGTTTCGGCGGCAACAGGAAGCCTACGACCGACTCATGGCCGAGGCGAAAGACATCAAGAAGGAATTTGATTACAACAGTTTTTTGCTCGATGAACTGGCCAAGACCAAACTCACGGCCACCGAGCAGAACGAACTGGAGCAGGAACTGAACATCCTGGAAAATGCCGAGGATGTGAAATCCCGGCTCAATCTCGCCCTCGGGTATCTGCAAGACCCGGAGCAGTGCATTCTGAGTTCATTGCAAAGTGTGCTGGGCAATCTCAGCGCCATCAGTGGTTTTGCCCCCTCGTACACCCAACTCCGCGACCGGGTGCAGAGTGCCCTGATCGAGTTGAAAGACGTCGCCGCCGAGGTGGAATCGGAGGAGGAAACAGTGGAATTGGACAACCAGAAAATTGCGATTATTCAGGAACGCCTCACGCTGATTTACAACCTTCAGCAAAAACACGGCGCAAAAACCGTGGCTGAACTGCTTGGTATCCAAGCTGCTTTGCAAAAAAAGGTAAGCAAGGTTCTCAACCTGGATCAGGACCTGGAGGCCGCCAAAAACGCCGCCCACGCGGCCTGGGAGGTCCTCGAACAAAGTGCCGCCGCCCTCTCGGATTCGCGCAAAGTCATTTTACCCGAACTCGAAGCCCGCGCCACGAGTCTGCTCGGCGATTTGGGTATGCCCAACGCCCGGCTGGTGGTGGGCAGCACGCTGGGCAAGCCCACCCCGACGGGTATTGACACCGTCAATTGCCTGTTTTCGGCCAACAAAGGCATCAAACCGCAGCGCTTGAAAAACGTAGCCTCGGGCGGTGAATTTTCCCGGTTGATGCTCACCATCAAGTATTTACTGGCCGACAAACGGTCGTTGCCCACCATTGTTTTCGATGAAATCGACACGGGGGTGTCCGGCGAAATTGCCATCAAAATGGGCAACATGATGAAAGAAATGGCGCACGGCCACCAGATTATTGCCATCACGCACCTGCACCAGATTGCCGCCCAGGGCGACGCCCACTACTTCGTGTATAAAGACAACTCCGCCGACCGGACCGTGAGCCGAATCAAAAAACTAACGACGGAAGAGCGGGTGATGGAAATTGCCCACATGATTGGGGGCGCCAATCCGCCTAAGGGCGTCGTGGAGAACGCCCGTGAACTGCTCGGTCAGCATTTGATGAAGAAAAGCCATTACAAACTCGATTTATAAAACCCATGAAATCGCACTCCATCTGCCTCGTTGCCGCTTTATTTCTAATTGCCTGCGCGGATTCCGGCCAGGAAACGACCCGAAAACTCTCCGGCGAAGTGCTCGCCATTCACGATGAAGTCATGCCGAAGTCGGAGGAAATCATAAATCTGAAACGGGAACTTCAGGATCGCATGGGCAAGGACAGCACCGCCCGTCCGATGGGCGACAGTTTGGTTGTGGCGCTTGACCGCGCCGACAATGCCATGTCGGACTGGATGGCCGGATTTGATGTAAATGCCGCCAAAAACACCAGTTCCGACCAGGCAGCCAAGTACTTTGGGGCTGAAAAGGAGAAAATTGCCGCCATTAAAAAACAAACCGATGAGAGCATTATCCGGGCCAGGGAGTTTTTGAAAACCACTTCCCAAAAATAACGCACAGCCAGTTATTATGAAAAAAATCACCGTTCTCCTTCTACTGATTACCTCGTTTACGGCTTGCCAACCCACCCAAACGCGCCTGCCGATTCTGGGCGAACGCGAAGGCGTTGAAACGCGTACCGTCAACGGGCAGACCGTGACGGATACGGTTTACCACACCATTCCCGATTTTGCGTTTGTCAACCAGGACAGCGCCGTGGTTTCGGCCAAAACGTTCGAGAATAAGATTTATGTGGCCAACTTCTTCTTCACGACTTGTCCCACGATTTGCCCCAAAATGCAGACCCAACTCCTGAAGGTGTACCAGGAATTTAAAGGTAATCCGGGCGTGATGTTTCTGTCGCATAGCATCGACCCGCGCCACGACACCGTGCCGGTTTTGCGGGAATACGCCAAAAACATCGGGGCGGAGGGTGCCCAGTGGCAATTTGTCACGGGCGACAAAGCCAAAGTATTCGAGATTGCCCAGAAAAGTTATTTCGTGTCGGCCCTGGAGGATGAAAACGAACCCGGTGGCCTGGTCCACAGCGGGGCACTGGTGCTGATCGACCAGCAAAAGCGCATTCGGGGACTTTATGACAGCACCGAAGAGGCCGACGTCAACTTGTTGAAAGCGCACATCCGAACCTTGCTGGCGGAGTCCCAAATTCAGTAACGACTCCAATTAATTATTGGAAACGCTCGTCGTTTCCCCGGCCACGTCGGGCAATTCAGCCGGATCGATGAGCAACAGGCCGGGATTGATGCGCGCGCCGTGCCAGCGTACACCCAAATGCAGGTGCGGCCCCGTCGTTCGGCCCGTCTGGCCGACTTCCCCGATTTTCTGGCCTTTTTTCACCGTCTCGTTGTCTTTCACGCCAATGGTTTTCAAGTGAAAATATTCACTGATCAAGCCGTTGCCGTGGTCGATGTAGATGGAGTTGCCGCTAAAAAAATGATTGGCCGCCAGCAATACCCGCCCGTTGGCTAAGCTCCGTACCGGCTTGCCCGCCGTTACGGGGAAATCCGTCCCCGTGTGGCGGTCCCGCTCCTGCCCGTCGAAAGTTCGGAACGAACCAAAATTTCCTTCGCTTTGCGGTAGTGGCTCGGCGGGTTTGCCTACCGGCAGGTCGAACACCGGCGGAAGTTCGTCGCGGTTAGCCGACAGCAACGGAAGCACCAAAGCCAGTTCTTTGCGGTTGCGGGCCAGGTTCTGGGCCGATACGTTGACGTATTCTTTCTTGGGAAAATCGTTGAAATTCTCTTCCTTAAAGCTCTTTTCGGTGACGATCAGTTTGGCACTTTCCAGTTTTCCGCCCGTCGTCCGGCGAGAAATCGTATACGTTCCGGGCTTCATTTCCATGTCGACGGGGTAGTAGCAGGTGCCATTGACGGCCAGCCAGGCTTTTTGCCCAAAACTGCACCGAGCACAATTACCCGCCCAACGCCCCACACCACCCTGGGTGACACTGACCGTTTTGCCGTTCGTTGCCGAAGTTGCATCGGCGGAAGTTTTCGCTTTTTTCGACTGAGCATAGCTCTGGCCAATTGTACCTAAACTCAGGGATAAGGCCAACAGCAGGCGTAGATTCGTTTTCATCAGGATTCGTTTTGAAGTTCGATAAAAACGTGCTGAAAAAAATACGCCAGTAGAAAATTAAGGGGAAATGCCTACATCCGGTGTACTTCTTCGTAAACCTGATTCAGGACATAACGCTTGGCTTTGCGGTCGTACAGCCTCCAGCGTCGCCCAGCCAACTTTTCTAAAAGAGCCGGATCATTTTGGAAAGTGCGTCTCAAATTCCGCTTGGATAACGCGATGAGTTCACTATCCGGATTTCGGCTGAAATAGTGGTCCGTCTGGGATACAGACCCATTCGCGGTTTGGATATCGTAAGTATTTGAGTAGATGGTTAAAGGGCTGATTTCCTCCATTTTATAATACGTCTTTTTCACGTACCGGTAGCGTGTACCGGCTTTGGTTTCATACCCCCAAAGCGTATCGAGCGAAGCAACCTGACGCTGTTTTTGTTTGTCGATCAAAAGCAGTTTTCTGCCGGCCCGGGGGCGTATCCGTAGGTAGTTGGTGTCGCTGGTGATGGTGGTCATCTCGGCGCTGGAGCGCAAAGGGCGGTTGCGGAAACCCGCTTTCTCGGTTTGGCAGGCGGTAACGAAAAGCAGAATGAGTACGAAAGCGGAAAATGGCCGCATGGCTTTAAGGTTTAGTTGATTGGTGACAGCCTTGGTTAAATAACGCGAAAAAGCCGGATCTGGTCGCCCAATCTTCTACCAGAATTAAGTTTAAATTATTCTGGCCAATAAAAGTATGACTTTCGCTTAGCCTCACCCCCGGCCCCTCTCCGATGGAGAGGGGTGATTTAGGAACCTGTATTACACCCCTCTCCATCGGAGAGGGGCCGGGGG
>JAJAZB010000320.1 GCA_026785975.1 Cytophagaceae bacterium
ACTGATAACTGATAACTGATAACTGATAACTGATAACTGATAACTGATAACTGATAACTGATAACTGAGAACTGATAACTGATAACTGATAACTGATCACTGATCACTGATCAAAACGCTATGGAAAAACTAAATAAACCTGCCGCAACTGGAACGCTGATGATTCCTAAAATGCTCGTTTTGGAAGAAATGGACGGCCAGCCCATTTACTACCGGGGTTACCGCGACGTGTTGAATGGCGAAAAAACCATTGAAGAAATCATGGGTAGCAGCATTTACCAGGCGTATTTGGTTAACCTAATCGCTACCTACCTCACCATCAATCTGCCCAAACGAAAATTCTGGGTGTTGAGCAATGAAGCCGGTTTACACCTCCGCCGGGGCAACAACCTCAACAACGACATCGCCCTGATTCGCCGCGAGCGTATGCCCAACCTGTTTTCTGACCAATACCTCGACGTGCCACCGGACATCGCCATCGAGGTGGATACCAAAGCCGACTTTAGCGAGGGTATGTCGGAGAGTGAATATTATCAGAAGAAAACCCGAAAACTACTTGATTTCGGGGTTGAAAAAGTGATTTGGATCTACACCAAAAACCAGCAGATTCAGATTGCTGAACGTAGCAACCCGACGTGGCACCTCACAAACTGGGCCGGGGAAGTAGCAGTAACTGAAGGCTGCTCGTTTATCCTGAACACGCTCCTGGCTGACGACGGAGCCATTTAACCAACCCGGCTATTGGGTGGGTAATTCGCACTAAATTCTGTCTTTACGCAAGTATGAACGTCAAGCTGCTCCCCGTTACCGCCTGCCTGGCTGCCGCCGCAATCGGCTACTTTACGCTGTTTCGGGGTTCGGAAAAGGTGGATTATTCCACCCAGGTCAAACCCATTCTCAACAAACACTGCATTGCCTGCCACGGTGGGGTGAAAAAGGCCAGCGGGTTTAGTGTGCTGTTTCGCGACGAAGCCCTGGCTAAAACCAAATCCGGCAAACCGGCGATTATCCCCGGCGACGCGGCCCACAGCGAGTTTATCCAACGTCTCACGCTCAAAGATCCGGAGGAGCGGATGCCCTACAAACACGCTCCGCTCAAGCCCGATGAAATTGAAATTCTGAAAAAATGGGTGGATGAAGGTGCCGTTTGGGGCAACCATTGGGCCTACGTGGCCCCACAAGCACCCGAAGTGCCGAATAGCGGACTTTTTGCCGGAATCAGCCTTTTCTCGAACGATTGGGCCAAAAACGACCTGGATCGGTTTGTCAAAAAAAGGTTGGACGACGAAAACCTCAAACCCACCGACGAGGCGGATCGCGCCACGCTCATTCGCCGGGTCAGCCTCGATTTGACCGGATTACCCCCGACCCCCGAACAACTCAGTAAGTACACCCAAGCCGACGATTGGGACATCGCCTACCGCGCCCTGGTCGATGAATTGTTGAAGTCGTCCGCGTTTGGCGAGCGTTGGGCCTCCATGTGGCTTGATTTAGCAAGATACTCGGATTCAAGGGGTTATCAGAAAGATAATGCCCGAACTATCTGGCGGTACCGCGATTGGGTGATTAAAGCCTTCAATACGGATATGCCTTACGATCGCTTCACAACGGAGCAATTGGCCGGAGATTTACTGCCCGACCGCCACGGCAGACCAGCCACAAAAGAGCAACTCATCGCCACGGCCTTTCACCGCAACACGATGAACAACGATGAAACCGGTACCGTCGATGAGGAATTTCGCGTAGCGGCCACCGTCGACCGGGTCAATACCACCTGGGAAGTCTGGCAGGGTACCAGTTTTGGCTGTGTTCAATGCCACAGCCATCCCTACGACCCATTCCGGCACGAGGAGTACTATAAATTTCTGGCCTTTTTCAACAATACCCGCGACGAGGACACGCAGGACGAAGCGCCCAACCTGCGCGAGTTTGCGCCGGAAGACCAAGCGAAATTACAGCAACTTTCACAATACTTTAACCAATCGAAGCACCAAGCACCGGGCACCAAGCACGCCAAATTCAACTGGCTCAATTTCGCCCGTTTTCTCGAACCTCGTCATCACCCGCACTACGCCGACCAGTACCTGAAAGGTGCGCTGGTTGGCGACCGGCAAATTGGGCTGCGGCACGGCGGTAGTTGTCGGTTGCCTGCCATTCAACTCGACGGGAAAACTCAATTGTTGGCCGCGCTTTCGGTTCAAAATCCGGGGAGCGTTCTTGAAATTCGCCGGGATCGCATCGACGGGCCGCTGCTGGCCCGAGTCGTGCTCGATACGACCAACCGGGGCAAGACCGAAAACCGCTACATTCCCATAAAACCCGTCACGGGTCGGCACGACCTTTTTCTGAAAACGCAAAACCCGAAGTTGCTCCCCGACGAGGATATTTTACACATCAACTGGTTCGCTTTTCTGCCCGATTTTCCCGGTAAAAATTCACCTGAATCCGAAACCAACTTTCGCCATTTCAATGATTTATTGACAGCCAAGACCGAAAACACGCCGATTCTAATTCCCTCAAACCCTGATTACCAACGTCCTACCTACGTGTGGGTACGGGGCAACTGGCTCGTTCCTGGCCAGGAAGTACAGCCCGGCGTACCCCACTCCCTGCCGACTTTCGGCAAATTACCCCAGGATCGCTTGGGCCTGGCGCGTTGGCTGGTTAGTCCCGACAACCCACTCACGGCCCGCGTGGCCGTCAATCGGTACTGGGAGCAACTCTTCGGCATTGGCTTGGTCGAAACCCTCGAAGACTTCGGCACCCAGGGCGCTAAACCAACGCATCCCGAATTGCTCGACTACCTCGCCATTAAATTCTCGACCGACTGGAAGTGGAGCACCAAACGCCTACTGCGTGAATTAGTCACCTCGGCTACGTATCGCCAGGGTTCGCGGGTGAGCCGGGAACTGCAGGAACGCGACCCGCAAAACCGTCTGCTGGCGCGGGGTTCGCGCATCCGCCTTCCCGCCGAAATGGTCCGCGACCAGGCCCTGGCCGTGTCGGGGCTTCTGAGCCGGAAAATGTACGGCAAACCGGTCATGCCCTACCAGCCCGAAGGCGTGTGGCAGGCCGTCAACAGCAATCTGAATTACAAGCAAAGCGCAGGCGAAGACCAGTACCGCCGGGCCGTGTACACGTTTGCCCGCCGCACGGGGCCGTACCCGTCGGCGCTGACCTTTGATGCGGGTAGCCGGGAAGTGTGTCTTTCGCGAAGAATCCGCACCAACACGCCCCTGCAAGCCCTGACGCTGCTCAACGATCCGGTTTTCCTGGAAGCCTCGCAAGCCCTGGCAAAGGTAGCGCCGACCTCCGGTCGGCGTGGGGCTGGTGACCAAATCGCCTGGGCCTACCAACGTGTGACCGGCCAAAATATTCCCAAACGAAAAAAAGAAAAACTGACCGAATTGTACGCCACGGCGCTGTCTCGTTTCCGCCAAAAACCCGCGTTGGTCAAGGATTTTATCCCCGAAAACGGTACGCCCCAACTCGCCGCCCTGACGGTAGTGACCAACGCGATTCTGAACCTCGACGAAGTGGTTGTGAAGGAATAAATCGCTATTTTCGTTGAAAAGCAATCGGTAAAATCATGCTGATAGCTATTTTAGGAACCTACGAAAACGGGCAGATAACGTTGGACGAACAGCCGCCTTTTCAAACTAAAACGAAAGTGGTCGTGACATTTTTGGATGAAATTCCAACCCAATTAAAAAACACGATTCCGGGAAGTTTAGCGGGCAAAAAGGCGTCACCCGATGACGATAATGAGCCTTTGGATAATTAAAAAAAATACAGGTATTGACCGCATGAGGTACCGGAGTGGTACTCAAAATTTTCTATCGAAAACCAGGAATGAACCCCTTCCAACAAGCTACCCACGACGCCCTGCGCTACGAAACCCGCCGCCACTTCCTCAAGCAGTGCGGCAGTGGCTTGGGCGCGATGGCGCTGACGTCATTGCTCGGTAGCTGTTTTTCAGGAAAAGACGACAGTGCCACGGCAACGATTAACCCGATGCTGCCCAAACAACCGCATTTTGGGGCAAAAATAAAGTCGGTCATTTATTTGCACATGGCCGGGTCGCCTTCCCAACTGGAGTTGTTCGACCATAAACCCACACTGGCCAAGTGGCACGGTCAGGATTGCCCGGCTTCGTTTTTGGAAGGAAAAACCTTCGCCTTCATCCGGGGTGTGCCCAAAATGCTCGGCCCGCAGGGGCATTTTGCCCAACACGGCAAGTCGGGGGCCTGGGTGAGCGATTACCTGCCGCATTTTCAGTCGGTGGTCGATGAGGTGACGTTTCTGAAAGCCATGCACACCGACCAGTTCAACCACGCCCCGGCCCAACTGCTGATGCACACCGGCAGTCCGCGCCTTGGGCGGCCCGGCATGGGTACCTGGGTGACGTACGGGCTGGGGGCCGAAAATCAGAACCTACCCGCTTTTATCGTCCTCACCTCGGGCGGCAAGTACCCTGAGGCGGGCAAGAGCATCTGGGGCAGCGGGTTTTTGCCCTCGGTTTACCAGGGCGTACAGTGCCGCTCGGCGGGCGAACCGGTTTTGTTTATCGAAAACCCCAAAGGCCTGGACCGCGACATTCGCAAAGCGGCCATCGAAACCATCAACGACCTCAACCGTCAGGAATACGATGCCTACGGCGACCCCGAAACCCTCACCCGCATTGCCCAGTACGAACTGGCCTTTCGGATGCAAACCGAGGTGCCCGAAGTGATGGATACCTCACGGGAAAGCGCCGCAACGCACGAACTCTACGGCACCACGCCGGGCAAAGTATCCTTCGCCAACAACTGTTTGCTGGCCCGCAAACTGGTCGAGAATGGCGTTCGCTTCGTGCAACTGTTCGACTGGGGTTGGGATTCGCACGGCTCCTCGTCGGCTGAAGCGCTCGAAATCGGATTGCGGAACAAATGCCGAGAAACCGACCGGGCGATGACGGCGCTGCTCATGGATTTGAAACAACGCGGTTTGCTCGACCAAACGCTGGTTGTGTGGAGCGGCGAATTTGGCCGAACGCCCATGCAGGAAAACCGCGACAACAAACCCGCGCCATTCATGGGCCGCGACCACAACCCCGAAGCGTACACGATCTGGATGGCGGGCGGCGGACTCAAAAAAGGTTTTTCGCTCGGCGAAACCGACGAACTGGGTTATCAGGGCGTCAGTGGCCGCACCCACGTTCATGATTTCCAGGCAACGGTGTTACATTTGCTGGGCCTCGACCACGAAAAACTCACGTACCAGTTTCAGGGTCGCCCCTTCCGCCTGACCGATGTGAGTGGGAAGGTGATTAAGGAGATTTTAGCGTAGAAAAAGCTATGTTGACCATCAACGAGATTCGTGCAAAGGTAGCCCCGTATTTCCGGGATAAACCCGTGCGGCGGGCGTACGTGTTCGGCTCGCTGGCCCGGCAGGAGGCTACCGAACGTAGTGACGTTGATATCCTGGTGGAGTTGGACGCCGCGAAAACCGTTGGACTTATTGAGTACATCAAGTTGATGGATGGGTTGGAGGCTTTGTTGCAACGAAAGGTGGATTTAGTGGCCGAGGATGGGCTTTCCCGGTTCATTAAACCCCAGGTTGACCGCGAGAAAATTTTAATTTATGAAGCCTGACCTCGGTGACCGGGTACGGCTTCTACACATGCTCGAAGCCATTGGACACATCGAATCGTTTTTGGAAGGGTATGACTTTGAAGATTTCAGCCAGAGTATCCTACATCGTTCGGCGGTAGAAAGGCAACTTTAAATCATCGGTGAAGCGGCAATTGCTGTCTCCGACATCGTAAAACTGGCCCACCCCAAAGTAGATTGGCAACCCATCAAACGCTTTCGAAACGTAATTATTCACGAATACTTTGGCGTCAGTCAGCAGATAGTTTGGGGTGTTGTTCAGAAAGAACTTCCCATACTGAAACAGCAGTTGCTGGCTATTCTTGATGATTCAACTCTTTTTCCAACTATAACTACATTCTAAATTCATGAAAAACCTCCTCACCATCGCCGCCCTCGCCCTTAGCACCCTGCTCCTCGCCCCGAGCCTGCAAGCCCAAACCCTTACCAAAAAATGGGAGTCCGATACGCTGCTGCAAGTGCCCGAATCGGTGTTGTTTGACGCCAGCACCAACAGCCTTTACGCGGCCTGCATCAATGGTCAGCCCTGGGGCGTCGATGGCAACGGATACGTGGCCAAACTCTCGCCCGAGGGCAAAATCACGACCTTGAAATGGGCTACCGGCTTCGATGCACCCAAAGGCATGGGCATCAGCGGGGGCAAAATGTACCTGGCCGACGTGACTAAAATTCGCGTCATTGACCTGAAGACCGGTAAACTGGAAACCACACTCGAACCTCAAGGGGCCAAGCAACTCAACGACGTGAGTGCCGGGCCGGATGGCACCGTGTACGTGACCGACATGGGCCGGAGCATGATTTTGCAAGTCAAAAACGGCCAGGTTTCTACGTTCCTGGAAGATAAAACCCTCGAACGGCCCAACGGCGTACGGGCCGTGGGCAAGCGGATGTTTGTGGTCGATGCTGGGAAAGGTATTTTTTACGAAATCATGTCCGACAAATCGTTGCGGAAAATCGCCGAAGGAATGCCTTCGGGCGACGGCATCGAACCCGTGGGCAATGACTTTTTGCTTTCCCGCTGGGCAGGCGTCATCAACTACTGTACTGCCGACGGCAAACTCACGAAGTTGCTCGACACCGAAGCCCAGAAAATCAATGCGGCCGATATTGGCTACGACCCCAAAACCCGGATGGTGTTCGTGCCCACGTTTTTCAAGAATTCGGTGGTCGCTTACGAGTTGAGTAAATAATCTCAAGTCGTCGGACGATACAAAATCGTCCGACCACTAAACAATCAAATTTTCTCTAAACCCCTTCTGAATCCATGAATGAACATCAAAACCGCCGGAGTTTCCTCCGCATGGCGGGCCTGGCTGCCGGGACGAGTTTGCTCAGCCCATCCGTTTTTGGTCAACCCAAAATGCCTAAAGGCGAGGTGATCGTTGGTCACGGTGCGTACCGGTTTCGGGTCGTACCCGGTTGGGGACTCCTCGACGCGGGCAAAAACCCCGTTAACGACTGCCACGAGATGGTCGAAGACGCGAAAGGTCGGCTGATTCTGCTGACCAACGAAACCAAAAATAACGTACTGATTTACGACAAATCGGGCAAACTCCTCGAAGCCTGGGGAACCTCCTACCCCGGTGCGCACGGCCTGACGCTCGCCAACGAGGGCGGCGAACAATTTCTGTTCATCGCCGATAACGCCCGGAGGCAGGTCATCAAAACCGATTTAAAAGGCCGGGAAATCATGAAGCTGGAGTACCCGAAAGAAACCGGCGTGTACGATCACCCCGGCCAGTTTACGCCCACCGAAACGGCCATCAACCCCGCCAACGGCGACATTTACGTAGCCGATGGCTACGGGGCCAACTACATCACCCGCTACGACGCGAAGGGAAAATACATCAGCCACTTCGGCGGTCGGGGTGAGAGTTTGACCGAAAATTTCGACTGCTGCCACGGCGTGCTGGTCGATACCCGCAACAAAACAAATCCCACCCTGCTCGTCACCGACCGCCGCCGCAACGCGCTAAAACGCTTCACCCTCGACGGCAAGTACCTGAGCACCATCGCCTTGCCCGGCACGTACATTTGCCGCCCCGTGCTGCACGGTGACCTGATTTACGGCGCGGCTTACCGCAGTACCAACGACCAGTACCCCGACTCGGGCTACATTCAGATTCTCGACAAGGCCGACAAAGTCGTTTCGACGCCCGGTGGTTCGGAGCCGGTGTACACCAATGGTAAATTGCAGGAACAGCGCAAGCAAGACCCCGACAAGACCTTCATGCACCCGCACGACGTGTGCGTAGACTCGGATGGCAACGTGTACGTGCCCCAGTGGAATTCCAAGAAAACGTACCCAGTGAAGTTGGAACGGATATAATTTAATGTTGAATGAGTGAATGATAGAATGAATAAGCTGACGCAAAGACATTTCTATTCACTCATTCTATCATTCACTCATTCAACATTGTTCAGAACTCAGCATTAAAAAATGATTCTCCTCCAGGCCGACAAGACCGATTATTTCCTCGAATTCATCGGACGGTTTCACCCGCTGTTCGTCCACCTGCCCATCGGCATCATCATCCTGGCGCTGGGTCTGGCCGTGCTGTCGCGTCGCCCGCGCTACGCCAACCTCGAACCCGCCGTGCGGGTGGCCCTGCTCTGTGGCTTCATTAGCGCCGTGATGGCTTGCGTGGCGGGGTATTGCCTCAAGCTCAGTGGCGGTTACGAAGAAAGCACCCTCAACCTCCACCAAAACCTCGGTATCGGTGTGGCCATCACGGCGGGGCTGGCCTGGGTGGCTACCAATTTCGCCACCCGCCGCGAAGCCTTACGCAAAGCGCAATTTCCCGCCGTGGTGGTTTGCGCCTTATTCTTGTTTGGAGCCGGACACTTCGGCGGCAATCTTACCCACGGCGAAGACTACCTCACCCAGCCCCTGCTGGCCCTGACTGGCAACGCGCCCCTAGCGAAGGTTCGGCCAAAAATTACAGACATCAACAAGGCCGTTGTGTACGCCGACCTCGTGGAGCCGGTGCTGGAGCAAAAGTGCTGGCAATGCCACAACGCCCGCAAGAGTAAAGGCGATTTCCGCATGGACAAGCCCGATTTATTCGCCAAAGGCGGTGAGGACGGCCCGGCCTTCGTGGCGGGCAATGCCGAAAAGAGTGAACTGTACAAGCGCCTGATGCTGCCCGACGACGACGAACACCACATGCCACCCAAGGGCAAAACCCAGTTGAGCGAGCAGGAAGTGGCCCTGATTCACTGGTGGATTTCGAAGGGCAAAGCCAATTTTACCACCAAAGTAGCTCAGGTGGAGCAGGACGCTAAAATCAAGCCGGTACTGGCGGCCTTCAGCGAGGCGGGCAAGGCGGTGGAAAGTGAAGAAGACAAGGTGTTGAAAATGAAAGTAGCCGCCGCCAGCAAGGCCGACGTAGAAAAACTAACCAAACAGAACATCCTGGTGATGCCCTTGGCCAACGAAAGCACGTTGCTGATGGTGAATACCGTCAACGCGCCGCAGTTCAACGACCAAACCGCCGAACAACTCGGTGGCCTGAGTGAGCAAGTGGTGTGGCTGAAATTAGGGAACACCAAAATCACGGATAACGCCATGAAATCGGTGGGCAAACTCAAAAACCTCACCCGCCTCGACCTCGACCAAACCGCCATTACCGACGCGGGTCTGACCAACCTCAGTAGCCTGAAACACCTCGAACGCCTCAACCTGTACGGCACCAAAGTGACCGATAAAGGCCTGCCCGAACTGGCTAAACTCAAGCAACTCAAAACGCTCTACCTCTGGCAAACCGGCGTAACGCCTACGGGCCTGGAAGCCTTAAAAAAGCAACTGCCCAACACGCAAATTGACTTCGGTGGCTACGCCTTGCAGAAACTCCCGACGGATACGTTGGTGTATAAAAAGAAGACGACTTGAGGGGTTACTAACGTTCCGATTGGAGAGGTTCCAACGCCCTGGTCGGTGTCCTCACCGAGCGGAGTCGGCCTGCCAGAAATTGGCTGGTTCGAAGACTGACTACGGCGATAGAGACAACAAGTGGTTGTTGCGTCAATCGGCCCAATTTGGTACGGTTGACGCAAGTTTCTTGCGGACAAAGCGCGGGTTGACGCAACTTGAAGAGGCTAATAGTTGCGTCAACCGGATTGTTAGCGGCAAGTTGACCGCAGAGACCGACAAATAGGACGTGTAACAAAAATTTAAATAAAAATGAAAATAAAATTCGCATTAACTCTATTTTTAACAACATTAATATTTTGCACTAATATTTTAGGACAAGATTTTATCAAAACAACACCAAAAACTTCAATAGACACTTTTATTGAAAACAAAATGCTTGAGACAGGAATAGTTGGCATCGGAGCATCTATTATTATTGATAAAAAAGTAGTATGGACAAACGGTTATGGTTATGCCGACAAAGAAAATAAAATTCCTTTCACATCTGCTACAATTATGAATATTGCTTCCATTGCCAAGACTTTTACAGGTGTTTGCATAATGAAAGCTGTTGAAGAAGGAAAAGTTTCGCTTGACGAAGAC
>JAJAZB010000321.1 GCA_026785975.1 Cytophagaceae bacterium
GGGTTTTTTGGGGGGGGGGGGCTTATTTCGGGTTTTTTTTTTAGCCCCCAAAATGTAAAAAAAACGGCAAGGGCTCCCCCCCACCCCCCCGTTGTGGGCGCGGGGGGGGGGGGTTTTCCAAACCCCCCCGGCCGGGCGCACGATGTACCGCAACCGAGCACGAAGCACCATGCACTAAACGACTCCCCGCAAGGCCATCAATTCTGCCCAACTCCCCACCCGGCCCAACACCGCGTGTTTCTCGTGGGCCGGAATTGCCGCGATTTGTTCCCAGGTGAGCCAGGCCAATTCCTGCATGGTTTGAATTTTCAGTTCGGGATCGTGGCCGAGTAGGGCGCTGGTGGTTTCGGGAAATACCTCGAAAAACAACTCCACGGCGTGCAGGGGCAGTTGCCGAAATTCGCTCACAAACCGCAATTCGCCCACCCGCACGACCAGACCGGTTTCTTCGAGAAACTCCCGCGCTACGGTTTCCGTCAGCGATTCACCAAATTCGACCCCGCCGCCGGGTGCCTCCCAAAACGAGCCTTCGTGCAACAGTGCCTGGTGTCGTACCAGCAATAGCCGGTCGTCTTGCCGGCATAGCCCGAACACCCGCACCCGCACCCGCTGACCGTAAAAATCGAGGGTTTCATTCATGACAGAAGGATAGGCGATTTCGCGCAAAATTCTCAACTTTCAATTCTCAATTTTCAATTTATTATGTGCGACACCTTCGTAGCCCTGCCTTCCGCCACTGCCTCGGGCAGCCTTATTTTTGCCAAAAACTCCGACCGTGAACCCAACGAGGCACAAGCCGTGGTTAGAGTGGAGAGGAAAGAGGACAAAGGAAAGATGTTGAAATGCACGTTTATCGAAATTCCGCAGGTGCGGGAAACGTTCGGGGTCGTTTTATCCAAACCGTTTTGGATGTGGGGAGCCGAAATGGGCGTCAACGAGCACGGTGTGGCCATTGGCAACGAGGCGATTTTTACGAAGGTAAAATTTAACAAAAAGCAGCCCGGCCTCACGGGCATGGACTTGCTCCGGCTGGCCCTCGAACGCGCCACCACCGCTGAAACGGCGCTGGAAATCATTACCAGTCTGCTGGCCGAATATGGTCAGGATGCCTGTGGGGGCTACCGGGACCGTAATTTTTACTACCACAACAGCTTTCTCATTGCCGACCCCACCGGTGCCTGGGTCCTCGAAACGGCCGGACGCGAGTGGGTCGCCGAGCGGGTGCGGGGCGTTCGGAGCATTTCCAACGGCCTGACTATCGGTGAACACTACGACCTGATTTCGCCCAACGCCGTCAACTTTGCCCCCGAGTACTCAGGGCGGGCGAAATCGGGCAAACCCTTTCATTTTGCCAACGCCTACTCGGCCCCGTTCCTAACCCGGATGAGCGGCTGCGCCGTGCGGCAGGCAATGACGCAGGCGGCAGCCGGTCAGAGCAAACTTTCCGTGGCCCGCGCCATGGAAATTCTGAGCAGCCACCACCTTCCCGACGCGGACTGGATGCCCCACCGGGCTAGTACCCGCGATGTGGCCATGCACGCGACCGGCCTGCTCAGCCCCAGCCACACGGTTGGCTCGATGGTGGCCGAATTGCGCATCGCTCAGCCCGCTACCGTTTGGCTGACGGGTACCTCCAGCCCGGCGCTGTCGGTCTTTAAACCGGTTTTTAACAACGGTACTTTTCTGAATAGTTTCATTGAGCCTACGGCCCATCCCGACGACTCATTTTGGTGGCAGGCTGAGCGGCTGTTTCGCCGGGCCGCAACGCAGTACCCAGCCATTCGGACGTTAGTTGAGGAGCATCGTTCGCGCTTGCAAACCGAATTTCTGGAACAGGAAAAAGACTTTTTCAGCGGCGCGACGCCCAATCTGGCGGCTTACGATGAGTTATCGGCGCGGGCATTTGCGCAGCACCGCCGCCAGCTTCTACACGCACTCGACGACGCGGAAGCCCTTCCGGCGTCGGGAAAACCGTTTGCCCCGTTTTACCACGCGTTCTGGCGCAAACAGAATCGGGCGGTTGGGCTTTCCGTCCTCCGGTAGATTGGCATCTCCCTCCGTTTTCCGCCCAAAAAAGGCTACCTTTGCACCCGGAAAAAGTGCATCGTACCTCGTAATTTGTACCTCGTAATTCGTAAATCCTAATATGCTAACCGTTTCCAACCTCTCGCTGCGCTTTGGCAAGCGGGCGCTTTTTGAAGACGTCAATCTGAAATTTACCCCCGGCAACTGCTACGGCCTCATCGGGGCCAACGGGGCCGGAAAGTCCACGTTCGTGCGAATCGTCGCGGGCGAGATCGACCCCACCACGGGTTCGGTGTCGATGGACAAGGGCGAGCGGATGTCGGTGTTGAAACAAAATCAAAACGCGTTTGACGAATACCCCGTTCTGCAAACGGTCGTGATGGGCAACGAGCGCCTGTACGAAATCATGCTGGAAAAGGACGCCATCTACCTAAAAGAGGATTTCAGCGAAGCCGACGGCAACCGCGCTGCCGACCTGGAGGCCGAATTTGCCGAAATGAATGGCTGGGAAGCCGACGCCGACGCGGGCGCGTTGCTTAGTGCTCTGGGCATTACCGAAGACCTGCACGACACGCTCATGGCCGACCTCAATCCCGCCGACAAGGTGAAGCTGTTGCTGGCCCAGGCGCTGTTTGGCAATCCCGATATTTTGCTGCTCGACGAGCCGACCAACAACCTCGACATCGAGTCGATTCTCTGGTTGGAGGATTTTCTGGCCAATTTCAAGAATACCGTCATCGTCGTCAGCCACGACCGGCACTTCCTCGACAACGTCTGCACGTACATCGCCGACCTCGATTTTGCCAAGATTCAACTGTAAGCGGGTAACTACACGTTCTGGTACGAATCCTCGCAGTTGGCGGCCCGCCAGAAGTCCGACCAGAACAAGAAAACCGACGAAAAGCGGAAGGAACTCGAAGAATTTATCCGGCGCTTTTCGGCCAACGTCGCCAAGTCGAAGCAGGCCACGGCTCGCCAGAAAATGCTCGACAAACTCACCGTGGAGGACATCAAACCCTCCAGCCGGAAGTACCCTTACATCGGGTTCAAACCCGAGCGCGAGGCGGGCGATCAGATTCTGAACGTCGAAAACCTCAGCTACACCCTCGACGACGGGACGGTGCTGTTTCGCAACCTTAATTTTTCGATGGCTAAGGGCGACAAAATTGCGTTTTTGAGTAAAGACGGACTAGCCGTGACGGCGCTGTTTGATATTCTGACGGGCGAGCGCAAGGCCACCTCGGGGAGCTTCAAGTGGGGCGTGACCATCACGACGAGTTATTTGCCCAACGACAACACGCCGTATTTCAGCGATCCGAGCCTCAACCTCGTGGACTGGCTGCGGCAATATTCCGCCGAAAAAGACGAGACCTTCATCCGGGGTTTCCTGGGTCGGATGCTGTTTTCGGGGGAAGAGGCCCTGAAAAAATGTACCGTGTTGAGTGGGGGCGAAAAACAACGCTGTATGTTCAGCCGGATGATGCTCTCGGGTGCCAATGGATTGCTCTTCGACGAACCCACCAACCACCTGGACCTGGAGTCGATTCAGGCGCTCAACAAGGGCATGGAAGAGTTTCCGGGCACTATTTTATTTACCAGCCATGACCACCAACTGAGCCAGACGGTCGCCAATCGCATCGTGGAACTCACGCCCAGCGGTTGCCTCGATAAGCTGATGACCTTTGACGAGTACCTCACCGACGAACGGGTGAAAACTCAGAAATCTGAACTGTACGGCGTGGCAGTTTGAGTAGAGTTGACAACTTTTTGAAAGTTGTCAACTCTTTCCCTGAAGTTTGATGATTTGAAATATATCCACGACCTTCAACCATTCAAACCTTAAATATTCAAACCAAAAACGATGGGCAAAGGAGATCGCAAAACCAAACGGGGTAAAATCTGGCGGGGCAGTTTCGGCAAAACCCGCCTCACCCACGAGCACGACAAACCAAAAACGGCGGCGGCTAAACCCGCAGCAACGCCACCCGTCGTGGAAACGACCGTCGTGGAAACGACCGTAGCGGAAACGACCCGGGCGTAATCGCCGGATTTTTGTTTTTGAAAACGACAGCGGGAGTACCTTCAGAAAAGGTACTCCCGCTGTCGTTTTTTCGCTCCGAAGCGTAGGGTTTAAACCGCCGACGCGCAGTCCCTATGCTACGGAGCGGAAGAAATGGGGTACTCCTCCCCCAATTCATCCTCAGAATCCTCCTTCCCCGTCTCGGCCACTTTCTCGCGCAGCACCAACAAAAATGCCCTCACCTGCTGCAACTGGGCAATATATTGGGCGTTTTCCTGGATTTTGTGCTCTTTGTTTTTGATGTATTTCCGCGCGCCTTCGAGCGTGAGGCGTTTCTCCTCGACCAATTCGTAGATCATTTGCAGGTGCTCGATGTCTTTGCGCGTAAACTTCCGGTCGCCCGATTTGTCGCGCTCGATTTTGAGCGACGGAAAGTTCTCCTCCCAAAACCGCAATTTCGGTATGCTCACGTCGAAAAGGCGGGCGACTTCAGAAATTGTGTAATACCGTTTGTTAATGGGCAGGTTTTCCATCAGCCGAACATTTTCCGTTAACTTTGTCGCTTTGAGCCTACGAATCAAGCAAGCATTCGGGTAAAAGACAAGCATTATTTTTTACATTTTAGCATTTCGCGTTTAGGGCATCCCGTTTAGAATTTCCGCCCGTTCTGAACATTAATCCCTGAACCCTCCCACAATTTTGGTCATGACTTCCAACGAAATCCGTCAGCATTTTCTCGACTTTTTCCGTTCCAAAAACCATTTGATTGTTCCCTCGGCACCGCTCGTGGCCAAAGATGACCCGACGCTGATGTTCAACAATTCGGGCATGGCGCAGTTCAAGGATTTCTTTCTGGGCAACGGCACCCCACCCGCCCGGCGCATTGCCGACACCCAAAAGTGCCTGCGCGTGAGCGGCAAGCACAATGACTTGGAGGATGTCGGGTTCGATACCTACCACCACACCATGTTTGAGATGTTGGGCAACTGGTCGTTTGGTGATTATTTCAAAAAAGAAGCCCTGACCTGGTCCTGGGAATTGCTGACGGAAGTCTACGGCTTGCCCAAAGACCGCATTTACGTCTCGGTGTTTGAGGGCGACGAGCGCGACGGCGTTCCCTTCGACCAGGAAGCCTGGGACATCTGGAAGGCCATCGTGGGCGAAGACCGCATTATTCTGGGGAACAAAAAAGACAACTTCTGGGAAATGGGCGAAACGGGCCCCTGCGGTCCCTGCTCCGAAATCCACATTGACTTGCGCAGCGACGAGGAAGTTGCCGAAACGCCGGGCAAAAGCCTCGTCAACGCCGATCACCCGCAAGTCGTCGAGATCTGGAACAACGTGTTCATGCAGTTTGAGCGCAAAGCCGATGGCTCGCTCCTCGAACTTCCCGCCCGCCACGTCGATACGGGCATGGGCTTCGAGCGCCTCTGCATGGCCGTTCAGGGCAAGCAATCCAATTACGACACCGACGTGTTTTCGGGAACAATCGCCGTTCTCGAAACGGCCTCGGGGTTGCGCTACGGATCGGAAAAAATGCCCGACGTGGCCCTGCGCGTCATTGCCGACCACATCCGGGCTATTGCTTTTGCCATTGCCGACGGGCTGTTGCCCTCCAACGTCAAGGCGGGGTACGTCATCCGCCGGATTCTGCGCCGGGCGGTTCGGTACGGCTACACGTATTTGGGTTTTCGGGAGCCATTTTTACACACGCTCGTGCCGGTGTTGTCGGCCCAGTTCGACGGCGTTTTTCCCGAACTGAAGGCGCAGCAGGATTTTGTGGGAAAAGTGATTCACGAGGAAGAAGCCGCGTTTTTACGGACTTTGGAAAATGGGCTGAAATTACTCGACAAACTCTTTGAGCAACAGGCCACTAACCAAAATGGGTCGGAGGAAGCGCCGCAACGGATTCTCGACGGTCAAACTGTTTTTGAACTCAACGACACGTTTGGTTTTCCTGTTGATCTGACGGCGTTGATTGCCCGTGAAAAAGGCTTTGCTATCGACGAAGAAGGCTACCAGCAAGCGCTCGCCGAGCAGAAACAGCGCTCCCGCCTCGATGCCGCCACCGACCGCTCCGACTGGATTGAAGTGGCCGGCGCTCCGCTCAGAGAAGGTGGTAAATCGGAGCGCCGACCGTCGGAATTTGTCGGTTACGACCGCACGGAGTCGGAGGCGCGCGTGGTAAAATTCCGGCGGTTGAGTACCAAAAACGGCGAACAGTACCAGATTGTTCTTGACCGTACGCCGTTCTACGCTGAGAGCGGCGGGCAGGTGGGTGACACGGGTACGCTCACGTTTAGCGGGCCTAATTCGGTGACGACGGTACGCATCGAGGATACCAAAAAGCAAAACGACCTGATTGTGCATCTGACCAGCGAAACGGCGCTGTACGACCTGCTCACCGAC
>JAJAZB010000322.1 GCA_026785975.1 Cytophagaceae bacterium
AAGCAAATCAGCGTAGGTCGCGATGCCGACGTCGGCGGCTTCGCCCAGGCGATTGAGGTACTCGTTGAAATTAATCAGGTCGTCGATCCAAAGCACTTTGTCGCACCGAAACGCGGGCAGAACCTGAATTTCAAAGTTTTCTTCGCGCAGTTGGCGGTGAAACTGGAGCGAATCGACCGGGTCATCGGTCGTGCAGATGACCTTGACGTTCATCTTGCGCAACAAATTTCGTACGCTGTATTCGGGCGTTTGGAGCAGCGCCGAGGCTTCATCGTAAATGTCCCGCGCCGTGGCCGGACTCAGGATTTCGTCGATGCTAAAGTACCGCTGCAATTCCAGGTGCGTCCAGTGGTAAAGCGGGTTGCGGAGAGTATAGGGCACGGTTTCGGCCCATTTTTCAAACTTCTCCCAATCGCTGGCATCGCCGGTGCAGTAGCGTTCGGCAATGCCGTTGGTACGCATCGCCCGCCACTTGTAGTGGTCGCCGTAGAGCCAAATCTGCGTCAGGTTTTCAAATTGCCGATCCTGCGCAATCTGGTCGGCGGGCAAGTGACAGTGGTAGTCAATAATGGGCATCCGCGCGGCGTAGTCGTGGTACAACTGCCGGGCGGTATCGGTGCGGAGAAGAAAGTTTTCGGCGAGAAAAGGCTGCATTTTCTATTTTTAAGCAAAAGTTATTGGTTGTAAATCAGCAGGTTATTTTCTCATTATCAGAAGTTTACCCCATAAAAAATAACCAATAACTAAACTCGTAGGAGCAACCCTCGCGGTTGCCCAACTCGGGCATCACTCCAATCCGCTACCGGGCAACCGCAAGGGTTGCCCCTACGACTTACCCATTCAGGATTCGATCCATTCCCAGTTCCAACCCCCGCAATTCGGCTAATCCGCGTAATCGCCCAATGGCGGTGTAGCCCGGATTGCCACCCGACTTCGTCAAATCGTCTAACATCCGGTGGCCGTGGTCGGGGCGCATCGGGATGGCGTGGTCGGCCCGGCCTTCCTCGCGGCGACGGGCCATTTGCTGCACGACGGCGCGCATCACGCCAAACATATCGGCGTTGCCTTCGAGGTGATTGGCTTCGTAAAACGACACCGGAATCGTGCTGCCCTCGCGCTGCACACTGCGCAGGTGCAGGAAATGGATGCGCGGCCCCAGCCGCTCGACCATCCCAACCAGGTCGTTTCCACCCCGGGCACCAAGCGAACCGGTGCAGAAGCAGAGACCGTTGGCGGGGGAGTCGGCGGCTTCGAGGAGTTCACGTAAATCGTGTTCAGTCGAAACCACTCGCGGCAAACCCAGCAGCGACCAGGGCGGATCGTCGGGGTGAACGGCCAGGCAAACGCCCGCTTCCTCGGCCACGGGCACGATTTCCCGCAAAAATTCGTAGAGATTGGCCCGTAATTCGGCATCGCCTACCTCGCGGTACCCGTCGAGGGCAGCCTGAAAATCGGCCACGGTAAAACTCGCCTCCGAGCCGGGTAATCCGGCAATGATGTTTCGGGTGAGTTGGTTTTGCTCCGTTTCAGTCAGCGAGTGGTAGTAGGCTTCGGCCCGCTCGATCTGTTCGCTGGTGTACTCGGCCTCGGGACGTTTTAAAATGCAAAGTTCGAAAGCGGCAAAGGCCAGCGCGTCGAATCGGAGCGCTTCCGAGCCGTCGGGCATGATGTAGGCCAGGTCGGTGCGGGTCCAGTCGAGCACGGGCATGAAGTTGTAACACACCGTGTTAATCCCGCAGGCACCCAGGTTTCGCAGGCAGGTTTTGTAGTTTTCGATGTACGTTCCCCGGTCGGGCAAGCCGCGTTTGATGTGCTCGTGTACGGGTACGCTCTCGACCACCGCCCAGGTCAGGCCCGCCTCTTCGATGAGCGTTTTTCGCTCCAAAATGGCCTCGACCGGCCAGACTTCGCCGTTGGGAATCTGGTGCAAGGCCGTCACGATGCCCGTCGCACCCGCCTGCCGAATGTCGGACAAACGAACGGGGTCTTTGGGGCCGAACCAGCGGAAGGACTGTAAAAGCATAATGAACAATTAACAATGAACAATGAACAATTGATTGCTCAACGGTCTTTCGAGGAAATAAGAATGGCGTTGAGCAGACGAAGCAGTTCTTCAGCGTCCTGAATCAACGATTCGGCAAGACGCAGTTCCAGAGATTTACTGTCTCTAAGCAGCCTCAACCAGTATTTCGTTTCCCGTGCTTCCTTGAGGGCTATCTGCATTTTTGCAATAAAATCCGCTTTGGATTGCCCACCCTGCGCTTCCTCAACATTGGCTCCTATGCTGGTGCCGCAGCGCACCACCTGCTTCGATACGAGGTATTCCTGTTGCTCACGCAGGTGTTTTCCCAACTGCAAAATCCGCAACGCAAAGTCATAACTTTTATCAACAATCGCATTGCCACTACCCCCTAATTGTTCATTTTTCATTGTTAATTGTTCAACTAACCAATATCCTCAGCGGCAGCTTTACTTGGAAGCCTACCTAAACAGGCACCATTGTTAATTGTTCAAAGCGAAACTCCCCGTTTCCAGGGAATGAAATCATCTTGCCCGTGGCGCACGGCGGCGGGTTGGGTTTGGCCCGAAGCCACGGCGATGACGTACTCCAAAATGCGCTCACCGGCCTCCGCGATGCCTTCCCGGCCCTCGATGATGGGGCCACAGTTGATGTCGATGATGTCCTGCATTTTCTCGGCCAATTTTGTATTCGTCGCCAACTTGATGACGGGCGCAACGGGATTCCCCGTCGGTGTACCCAGCCCGGTTGTGAACAGCACGACGGTCGCGCCGGAGGCAACTTCGGCAGTGGTACTTTCAACGTCGTTGCCCGGCGTACACACCAGGTTGAGGCCGGGTTTGGTGACGCGTTCGGGGTAGTCGAGTACGTCGACGACGGGCGAAGTGCCGCCTTTTTTGGCCGCTCCCGCCGATTTGATGGCGTCGGTGATCAACCCGTCTTTGATGTTGCCGGGGGAAGGATTCATGTAAAAACCGGAACCGACTTCCTCCGCGCGGGCGTTGTACGTGCGCATCAAATGGTTGAATTTCAAAGCGGTAGCTTCGTCCACGCAGCGGTCGGAGAGTTCCTGTTCGACGCCGCAGAGTTCGGGAAATTCCGACAAAATCACCGTGCCACCCAGCGCCACGAGCAGATCCGACGTGTGCCCGATGGCAGGATTGGCTGAAATACCCGAGAAGCCGTCTGAGCCGCCGCATTCGAGGCCAACGACCAGTTTGGACAGCGGCGCGGGTTGGCGCTCCATTCGATTGGCTTCCATCAACCCGGCAAACGTTTGCTTGATGGCCTGGGCAATGAGCATTTCCTCGGAGCCAATTTCCTGTTGTTCAAACACGAGCAGCGGTTTGGAAAACCCCGGATCGCGCTTCGCAATTTCTTCGTTCAAAATACTTACCTGCGCGTTTTGGCAACCCAAACTCAACACCGTAGCCCCCGCGACGTTGGGGTGCGTGACGTAGCCTGCCAGCAAGCCGCACAGTGCCTGCGCATCGGAGCGCGTACCGCCGCAGCCCATCTCGTGAGACAAAAATTTAACGCCGTCGATGTTGGGGAAAAGCCGATTTTGGGCCACGTCGACCTCATCCACGCCTAAATCGGCCGATAAAATATCCGCGACGGATTGCCCGGATTTGTAGAGGCTAACCAGCCGCTCGGTTTGGGTTTTCCAGCGCTGGGTCTGGCCGTAGCCGAGGGCTTCGGTGAGGGCTTCACGCAGGACGTCGAGGTTGCGCGTTTCACAAAAAACCATCGGCAGCACGATCCAATAATTGGCCGTACCCACGGAACCGTCGGCGCGGGGAAAGCCCAGGAAGGTTTTTCCGGTAAATTTCGAGGTGTCGGGAGCCTGCCAGTCGAGTTTGCGTTTGCCGAGGCCAAAGCTGTCGGAGGCGTGCTGGGTATTGAAGGTATGCATCAGGCCACCGCGCGGAATGGGCTGTTTGGCTTTGCCTACCAGCACCCCGTACATCGTAATGTCCTGGCCGGTCGCGCGGGATTCAGTCAGGAATTTATGCTTGGCCGGAACGTCGTCAACCAGTTGGTAGGCCGTATTCTCAAAGGAAATGGTTTCGCCTTTTCGTAAATCGGTCAGCGCCACGATGACATTGTCGGCGGGGTGGATTTTCAGAATGCGCTCGGACATAGAACTAATAAATCGACAAAACTAAGTGGGTTTGAGTAGGTTTGACGAAGTTTGAGGTTTGAGGGGTTTTTGTCTGAACCAGGATTCGCAGGATTGCAGGATGAACAGGATAAGAAATCCAGAATTTAAAAAGCAGGAATCGACCATCCTGAAAATCTATAAATCCTGTAAATCCTGGTTCAGACAAAAACCCCTCAAACCTTCAAACTTCGTCAAACCTACTCAAACTTCGTGTAACTCTGCACAACCACCTTTTCGGCCATCGCGCTCAGGCGCTGTTCCAACACCGCATTCACGCCGTTCTCCTGCAAAGCCGTCAGATAATCCTGGATGCAATCGGAAAAACCGGGGAGTTTACTGAGGTCGGTTTCCCAGAAATCCGTGTGCGCCAGTACCTCGGTTACTTCACCATCGCGTTGCCACCAATCCGCAAACCAACCCGCCGCCTCGTCCTGAATGGCGTACGGCTCGCCGTTGCGTTCGCCCGAAAAGCGGCCATTTTCTTCGTGAATCGCTTTCATAAACAGCAGGTACGCCGCAAAACCCAGACTCAAATCTTCGGGGCGGTCCGACGGGTCGGTTTGCGTGAACCGGGCGTAGTAACTCTGCACCAGCGACACCACACGCATCCGCAATTTAGTCGTGTAATTGGTGGTGATGGAGAGCAACTTATGCTCAAGGAATGGGTTTCGGAACCGTTCCAGAACCTGCCGCCCGAAGGCTTCGGCGGTGGAGGCATCCACGGCGTAGGGGATGGACGGGGCCAGTTCATCGAGCATGAGGCGTTCGGCAAAACCGGCGTTGAGGGCGCGCTTCATACTTTGGCGTACGGTGTCGCAGCCGCTCAGGTAATTCAGGGCGCAGGTCAGGGTGTGGGTGCCGTTGAGCAACCGTAATTTGAGCTCGCGGTAAATTTCAATGTCGGGGGCCAGGAGTACGCCTTCGTCCGCCTGGGCAAAACTGAGGATGGCTTTTACCCGCTCGCCGCTGGCATCGGCCGGGGCCTCGATGGCCCACAACCGGTACACTTCCGAAACGCACAACAAATTGTCGCGGTAGCCCAGTTGCTGCTCGTAGGCCGCGAGTTCGGTGGGGTTGGGCTTGCCCGGCACGATGCGGTCGACGAGCGAGTTGCAGAACCGGTTGGCCGTTTCGAGCCAGTCGATAAACGCCACATCGAGGCCGCCCCGGTAGGCCAGTTCCAGACAGATTTCCTGCAAACGAATCCCATTGTCGGGAATCAATTCGGTGGGGACGATCACCAGGCCACTCGCCTCGGAGCCGCCGAAGGCTTTCCAGCGTTCGTACAAAAAGCAGGTCAGTTTTCCCGGAAACGATACGGGCGGCTGGGCGGTCAGGCTTTCGTCCTCAACGAGTTGAATGCCTACTTCGGTCGTGTTGGAAATCACAATTTGTAGCTCCGGGTTGTGCGCGCAGGCCAGCACGTCGGCCCACTGACTGCGGGCCGAAAGGGTTCGGCTGATGGCCGCATTCACGCGATACTCCTCCACGGGCTGGTCGTTGACCAAACCCCGGATGACGTGGGTGAAGAGTCCGTTTTGCGCTTCAAACGCAGCGGCGTCGCCCTGATCGGTGGATTTGACGACGACGATACGCCCGTTGAAAAGGCCCTGTCGGTTGGCTTCATCGATAAAATAATCACACAGACCGCGCAGCAGCACGCCCGTGCCAAATTGGATGACTCGTTCGGGTAAGTCAAAAATCGCCGGGCGGGGCAGCAACAGCGGCACGTGCGGCGTATTTTTGCCCATATTTTTGCGGGAAAGAGGCAACTGCGGCATGACAGGCAGGGTTTTATATTTTTAAGGTAAAGGTTGACCACTCAAAAAAATACCCGTATTGCCGTTTAAAAAATGGAACGCCTCCTCACCACGACCGACGGCTCCCACACGCTCTTCAGCGAACGCTTCGGGCAGGCGTACCACTCCGCTCACGGGGCGCTGACCGAATCGCGGCGCGTTTATCTGGAATTGGGCTTCGAGTACGTAGCCGGGCAAAATCCCCCCGTCCGGGTTCTGGAAATGGGCTTCGGTACGGGCCTCAACGCACTATTGACCTGGATGGAGGCCGAAAAGCGCGGCCTTCCCGTGCAGTACACGGCCCTCGAAGCGTACCCGATTGGGCTGGAGGACGTGGCTGTCCTCAACTACGATCAGGTTTTAAAATCGAATCGCCTGCGGGCGCTGCACGAAGCGGCGTGGGGTGAAGACGTTAGCTTGAGCGAGTGGTTTACGCTGCGAAAAATGGCGACGACCCTTGAAGAATTTTGCGCCGACGGTGAACGAGGATCACCCGTCGAGGAAGTCGATGTAATTTATTTTGACGCCTTTGGCCCCCGAACCCAGCCCGAACTCTGGACGGCGGAGATTTTTACGGCCTTAGCCAAACGGCTGCGCTCGGGCGGAGTTTTAACGACGTATTCTTCCAAAGGCAGTGTACGGCGGGCCTTGAAGCAAGCGGGTTTTACCGTGGAAAAACACCGTGGCCCTCCGGGAAAACTGGAGGTCGTGCGGGCAATCAAAAGGTAGCGCCGACATCCTGCTTAGCCTCACCCCGGCCCCTCTCCGGTGGAG
>JAJAZB010000323.1 GCA_026785975.1 Cytophagaceae bacterium
ATCAGTTCTACGAATAAAAGTGAGTGTAAAATGAGAATAAAGTTGAACTCAAAAAGGCGGGGAACTTCCCTGCCTTTTTCTTTTTAGCCCTCAACACCGGCACTACTTCTTTTTTATTTTTCTCCGGCGCTGTTAACCTCCCCGCTCCTGAGGCGATACACAGACGAAGCCGACCGATTGGCGCGCTTCAATTTGTTTTCTGTCTCACTCCAAAAAATTTTAGAAATCATGAAAAAGTTAATTCTCTCTCTGCTGGGTGTCGCGGCCATCAGTGCCGCTTTTGCCCAATCCAACACGTTGTCGTTCAGTCAGAACGGCAGTGGCAACCAGGCCAACACCGTTTCGCAACGGGGCACCGGCAACACGGGCTCCATCGCCGTTACCGGCGACAACAACTCGGTTTACTTTACGCAGTCGGGCAGTGGCCAGACCGCCAGCATCGTAACGACGGGCAACGACAACACCGCTTCACTGACTGCGTACGGCGATGGCACCGCCACGGTGATCACACAGGCGGGGAATGGCAACAGCAGTGGGGCTTGGTCGGGTTCCACGGTAGGTCAAAACGGCAACGGCAACCGGGCGTTCGCAGGCTATGGAACCGAAATTTTCCAGACCGGTGACAACAACCGGGCATCGGCTTCTCACCAGTCGTCCATTGTTCAAATAGGCAACAACAATTCTGGCAGTCACACTAACATCTTTCCCTACACTATTGACGAGCCAAACAAGGTCAATATCATTCAGATGGGGGATAATAACTACGCGTCTTCCGACGCCTTTTATTACAGTCGCGATAACGAAACTACGGTCACCCAGGAAGGCAATAACAACCGGGCAACCTCATCGTTCAGTTATGGCAGCAACGGTAATGAGGTGCGGATTGACCAACTTGGCGATAACAACCGAAGTTCCGTGACAGGTGGTTATTATAGCCAAGTTGATATTAGCCAGCAGGGTAATTACAACCAAAGTGAAGTCAGCCCCTACGAGGAAGTCAGCATCAGTCAGATCGGCGACTACAACTATGGCACCGTTCGAGGTAGTGGTACGATTACTCAGACCGGAGACATGAATTACGGCTCAATTAAATACGCCGGTAATTCCAGCATCACCCAAAACGGGGACGAGAACTATGCCTCACTCTCGGCAGTCCGTGGCGATATTAGCCAAACTGGCTACTACAACTACGGGATTTTCACAGCAACGAATGGTCGGGAAAATCAGGTCAGCCTGACCCAAGCCGGTGACAACAACGCCGCCCGCCTTTTGCAGGACGGCTCTTTCAACACCGCCAACATTCGCCAGGAAGGCACCGGTAATCTCCTGATGGGGCTGGATTATAATTCCTTTGCCCGGCAGCAGGGCGACGGCAACACGCTCAACCTCACCCAGACCGGCGACAGCAATATCCTGCGCTTCGCCCAGTCGGGTAGCAACAACTCGGTCACCATCACGCAGGTTGCCCCGTAATAAAAAAGCGAGAATCGTTGCCCATCCCCGGCATTTCGGCTAATTTTGCGGACTTTAAAAAGTCAAAACGGGATGTAGCGCAGCTCGGTAGCGCGCGTCGTTCGGGACGACGAGGTCGTGGGTTCGAATCCCGCCATCCCGACCCAAGCTTTGAAAACCATTAGTTTTCAAAGCTTTTTTTATTGTAAATCCCTACTGCTGAAGGTGAATGCGAACCCGTCATTGCGAGCGGACGCCGCGCGGGAAGTCACAAAGTGACTGACCGGTACGCCGGAGCGGAAGCAATCTGCCGCCGTAGACCAAACCAGAAAAGCTGGTACATCAAGTATTCTGGCCCGCTTCGGCAGATTGCTTCGCTACGCTCGCAATGACGGGTTTGCGCGCTTTTTACGTACCACCAGCATCACTTAAAATAAAACCCACTCGGCCCGACTTCCACTTTGACTGAATCGACCAGTTTTCCGTCCGATTGGTAGCGGAATACGTACCCGGCCTGCTTAAAACTGGGGGTAAAACCCGCGTAGAGTAGATTGCTTTCGGCGTCGAAACCCAGGCCGCTGAATACTTTTCGGGCTACGGGCTTCGTGGTCGGGATGCTGGTGTCGTTGATTCCAAAGGCATACAACTCGCCTTTTTGTTTGTAATTATCGGCGGCATCGTAAAAAGTGTACGTGAAAAACAGCGTACGGCGGTCGCCACTCAGGGTCAGGTTGCCGGGGCTGCGCCGGGGATCGGTACCCACGGGCAGACGCGCTTCGATAGTCTTGGTTTGGGGATTGATGCGGACCGCCTCACGACCAACCAGCGTCCACAGTTTATTGTTGGCATCGAGGGTAAGCGTACCCGCATTGCCGCCCAGGTCGATGCCTGATTTGGTGGCACTACCGGCACCGGTCATAAATATTCGCACGGCATCGGTTTGGCTATCAACGACTTGCAAAAGATTCTCATCGCCCTGACCGGTTATGAAAACCTCGTTGCCGACGAGGGCCAGACCTTCGACTCCTTTTTGCAATGGGATTTTTTTGGTGATCCGATTTTGGGTTAAATCCACCACAGCGATGTAACCGGGATTGACAAAAAAGTTGGGGAATTGCCCCACCGTTCCCCAGCACGTCACGTAGGCTTTTCCAGCACCCACCTTCACCACGGCACGCGGGTTCTCGATGTCGGGTGCCGCCAGCGTGGCCAGCGATTTAAAGGTCCGCGCGTCCACGATTTCCACTTTGTCCAGTCCCGCCGAGGAGTTATCCACCAAGATTAGGCCCTTGTCCTCCACTTCAGCGTAACCCTGTGCGCCACCTGTCAGCGGGCGATTGTTGACCCGTTGAAAAATATTCGTCGATGCCGTATCGGACGTTCGCGTGAGCAGGGAAATGGAGCCGTTGTTATCAAAAAAGTTGCCCGAATTGAGTACCAGCACCCCCCGCTCGTAGGGCTGGGGTGCCTCGTTGGAAGGATCGCAAGCGAAAAGCGTCGCACTGAAAGCAGCGAGAATTGAGGATTGGCGAATGAAATAGCCTGTTTTCATGGTATTAAATTGGATTGGAAAAAAGATTGAAAGTCAGATTGACAGCAAAACTGCGTCCGGGTAGCGCGTTGCTTTTTACACTCAAAACGAGCGTGTCAAAGACATTGAAAGCCTGTGCGGAAAGACGTCCTTCCACCCGGTTGAGGCGCAAAGCCGTATCCACCAACAGGTTGACGAGCACATAACCGCCCTGAAATTGCGAATTATCAAACGTGACGAAGCGGTACGAAGCCGCCTGCAGTTGCCCCGTGAAGCGACTGCGCCCGCGTTGCAAATAGGCCGTGGCCGTACCGCTGTGCCGGGGAATGTAGGGCAATTGCTTGCCCACGATGTCGGATGAATAAGCGTCGTAGGGGCGCTGCTGCGTGGAGCGGGTCAAGGCGTATTGGCCGTAAAATCCCGGCGTGGTTTTCCCAAGAGGCCGTTGCCAACGCGCCGTAACCTCCAGGCCACGGGCCAGCACGTCCTGTAAATTCTCGACCCGGTAGCCGCGCTCAGGATTCCAGTACGTCCAGTTGCTGATTTGGTTGTGAAACGCCGTCAGTTCCAGCGAGGCCGTAGCCCGCGCGGTATGCTGCCAAACAGCGCCAAGTTCTTTGTTGAAACCCTGCTCGGGCCGCAAGCCGGGATTGCCCAGGATTTTCCAGTAGCGCTCGTTGAGCGTGGGCGTCCGGTAGCTCAGCGCCAGACTGCTTTTGGCGCTGAGGCTGTTTTTTTTGGTAAAAATCAGCCGGTACTCCGCGCCCAGCGAGGGCGTCGGGGGCGGATTGAAACCCGTCACGAAGGCTTGCCGGAGGTTGACTGAAGCGAGCAGCCGCTCACTGGCCCGGTAGCGGAACAGCGCGTAAAGATCCGCGCGATTTTCACGGATCAGCCGACCGGTGTACTCGTCCACCTGAGCGATAAAGTGCGTCAATTCGGCCCCCAGCCGTAGCGTAGCTTGCCGGTTGGGGCCTGGGGTAAACGTCCGCTCATGTTCGGCCCGCAGCAGCCAGCGATCCGTGACGGTGCGACTGGGATTGGTTTCGGAAGTAGCGCCCTTGCCGTAGTCGGTCACGTCGCGGATAAATCCCGTTTTTACCGAAAACCCCTTTGTTTCAAAACCCGCCAGCAGGCGTGCCGCCTGAGTGCGGAGCAATTCCCGGCCAACCGGATCGGCGGGAGCAAGGGTTGCCCGATTGTCGGTTAGCCAGAGGTTCAGCGAGACTTGTTGCTGACGCTGGTTTTTCAGGAATATATCCTGCAAAAAACCCCGCTGCTGCGTTTCTGAAGGCTCCACCGGGTAGCCCCGACGCTGCGTGTAGGGCGTTTGGTTTCGCTGCCAACTCCCGTAAGCGGCCGTCTTGCCGGACAGTTGCCAACCGTGCTTCGGCGCGGTGGTGTAACGAAGTACGCCCTGACTTTGATGATTCTGAAAACTGCCCAGGCGTTGCCCCAGCGAGAGATGCCAGCCGGGAGTCCAGTCGGGTAGAGTTTGAAGAAGAAGGCTACCCCCCACCGCGCCCGAACCCAGCGCGCTGGCGGCGGCCCCGTACTGCACCGAAAGGCGGTCGAGGCCAGCGACGGCAATGGTCGAGAAGTCGGTGAGACCCAGCGCGGGCGAGTTGATGTTGACGCCATTCCAAAGTACGGCCGTGTGGACGCCCGACGTACCCCGCAACCCGGCGGTGGTTACCTGGCCGGGGCCGTAACTTTTGAAGGCCACCGGGGCCTGCGTTCCCAGCCAATCGGCGAGGGTTTGGTAGCGACCCTGTTCGGTCGCCGCCGAGTCGAGTGGCTGCGACTTCTGCCCAGTCAGAAACCGTTCGGGCGCAAACCCCAGTACCCGCACTTCGCGCAAGTGAGTGATTGCCGAATCGGGAGTAGGTGGGCCAGGGTTTTTCTGAGAAAAACTTTTCCCCGAGACTCCCAAACCCAACCAGATTGTACTTAAAAACCAGAAATAACGCGTCATGCGATGACCGAAGCCAACGCCGGAAAGTCCCCAACCGGGATAATTTCAGGCAACATGAATGGATAAGCGAACGCCCGACCCCAACCCATCCGCCGTGGGTATTGATCAGGAATGAATGCGGGCAGGTCTCCTGGCTTGTTTCATCGCTTCCGGCCTTCCCGCTTTTTAGTTTTCAATGAATGAAAACCGCTCTCGCAGTGGCTTGAAGAGGAATACGACTTTTTTGAAACGTACAGTTGCGGGGACAGCTTCGGTGTTTAACCGAATTCCCTTTTAAGCCATAAAACCGACCCGTTGACAGGCAGGCTCAGGCACCAGCGTCTGTTGGCAAAGGTAAGCCGTTTTTGCGGGCGAGCAAACTGCGGAAACCCTTACCATTTCGGGAAAGGCCAACGGTGGCATTACCTCTGAGGGCACCGTTGGCTGAGTTGAGTAGGATTCATGCTGGTTTTAAGTAGTTGATGAATGGGCGTTCTCCTAAAAAACCTTGCCGCCCTGCCGATTTCGTGCGTACTTTCGGTGTAAATCCAAACCTGAATTTTCCAACCCGTTATGAAGATCAAAGCCCTCAATGTAGGCCTGCCCCGGACGGTACAGTGGAAAGGCAAATCGCTACAAACGGGCATTTTCAAATCCCCGGTCGAGGGGCCGTTGCGCCTCGTCGGGCATAACTTCCAGGGCGATCAACAAGCCGACCTTCGCGTACACGGCGGCGCCAACAAAGCCGTGTACGCCTACGACCGGGCGCATTACGATTTTTGGGAAATGGAATTGCCGGACTACGAATTCACCGACGGTAATTTCGGAGAAAATCTCACTACTGAGGGACTGCCTGACGAAGTAGTCCGCCTCGGCGACCAGTTTTGCATCGGTAGTGCCGTGCTGATGGCCGTGCAGCCGCGTTTTCCCTGTTGCAAGTTGGGCCTGCGATTCAACGACCCGACGATGGTGAAACGCTTCGCCAAAGCCCTCCGCCACGGAATCTACTTTCGGGTGGTGGTGGAAGGCAGCGTGCAGGCAGGCGATGCGATTGAGTTGCTGAAACGTTCGGATGTACCCGCCACGGTTCAGGACGTGGTCAATGCGTTTTACGGGCTGGAAAAAGACAAAGCGAAGTTGGCGGCAATGCTCAACTTTCCGCACTTGCCGAGGTACGTGCGGGAGGCACTGCGGAGAAAATGAGCGAAGTGAAGTTTACAAGTCAGCCTGGAAGTCCCTGGGCTGAAAACCAGCGGGGGTGTTTAAATCGAATAATTCGTCGGCAATTCGTGCTACCATCAAGCCCTGATTCTGGGCGTAACGCCGGATGTCGGCGGGTACCTGCACGGCGGCCAGGATGCCGTAGAGTTTTTTGTTACGGTGTTCGGGGAAAA
>JAJAZB010000324.1 GCA_026785975.1 Cytophagaceae bacterium
GTGTTCCAACATGCCTTTGACGATATTGCTGGCCCGTTGGCCGTTTTGGGTGATGCGTTGCAGGTTTTGAGCGAGGTCGTCGGCAAGGGTCTGGGCTTCGTCGGTATCGCCTTTGGCCAGTTCTTCTTTCAGCTCTTCGACCAATTCTACACTCACTTCCGAGAAGTTATTGACGAAGTTTAAGGGGTTCTGAATCTCGTGGGCGATGCCTGCTGTCAATTCGCCCAATGAGGCCATTTTCTCTTTCTGAATGAGTTGGGTTTGGGTTTCTCTCAACTCTTTGAGGGACTTTTGAAGTTCGGTAGTTCTTTGTGTTACCTGATTTTCTAAGGTTTCGTTTTGAGATGTTAAAATCTCTTGCTTTTCCTGTTCCTGTTTAATATTTTCCTCAGAAAGGTTTTTTACTTGTATTAACTGCCGCTCTAAAGATGTATGAGTATCGGCATATTTTAATGCGAGATATATAATCATGGAAGGAAATACCAGTAATGGAAAGGCAATTTCTATGTGAGGGATAAAATTGACACCACTAAGTATTGCCAGCATACCGGTTATATTCACAATAATCACAACAAAAGCCAGGATGCCTATAAGCCATGTTTCTCTTTTTCCTGTCCGAAGAATATGAATGAAAAGCCATAAAAAAAGTAGTATAAATGAAAAGTGAACAAAATTATTTATAAACTCATATTGAACTCTAAAAAAACTGAAGAGAACAAAATCAATGGTCAAAATATAAGTTACGTACCACCATTGCCAGGGCTGGATACGGTTAAATAAAGCCAGTAATATAAATAAGTAAACATTCATACCTACAGCCCGCCCTAAAAAATCAATTGCAATTTGTAAAGAAACGAGTTCATTCAAACTATACTGTCCTTCAGCTATATAGATATTAGCAACGGTGAGAAGCGCAAGACAAATATTAGATAAGCCATAAAATAAATTTAACCGTTGGCGCGGATAAAACAGAAACAATAATAAAAAAAGTAAGCCCAAAATTGTATATAAAAATCCTATTCCTATAATAATACGTGTCTGTATCAATACTTCTTTAAATTCAGCCAAAGCTGAAGGTAAAGATTGGAGTCGAACTGAAAGAGGAACAATATTAATCTGCTGCCCTACCCAACTATTTGCCGGAATATCACAGGCAAATCGAATAGCCACCACATGAACGGATTGTTCATTTAAGTAGAAAGGAATGGGTTGATTATGGGGATTGAAATTAATCCTGCTATTCAAAAAACCTACTTTACCGAGCTGTTTAATCAATTTTCCATCAATATACACTTCTGAAGCACCGTATTGCGTAATTGATAAAGACAGCAATGAATCATGAATGGGATGATCAAGGGCAAATTTTAACCGTATCCATCCAACTTTTCCTTTGCTGATTTGCAGAAACCGGTCAACTGGCTGATTAATATTTATAGATGTCCAATCTTCATCATTAATATTAGACGTTCTCCATAGAGGATTATCACCTGCGTGGAACTTCCAGCCTTTGCCCAACAGCACACCTTGCGATGGCAGGCTGTCGATGCGAAAAACTGTCTTGGCATAAGATTGCGCCCAACTGGTCGAAATCGTTAGAAAAAACAAAAAGAGTAGAGGGAAGAGTCGGTTCATGGAGGGAAATTAAACTAAGGGTAAGCTAACTATAAATTCTGTCCCTTCACCCTCCACACTTTCCACCTCAATTACCCCCCCGTGCCCTTTCGTCACAATATCATAACTCAACGACAGCCCCAGTCCTGTACCCTGCCCCGCAGGTTTAGTCGTGAAAAAAGGCTGGAAAATCTTCTGCCTGACGGCCTCGGGCATCCCCGTGCCGTTGTCCTTGACGCGGATTTCTATTGCATCAGCGAGTCGTTTCGTACGCACCGAAACGGACGGTTGATAGTCGGACGGCTGTTGTTGCTTGCGTTCTTGAGTGGCGTAGAAGGCATTCGTAAATAAATTCAAAAGCACCCGACCCATGTCCTGGGGGATGGCCTCAACCGGCCCCAGATTGGGGTCAAAGTCGGTAACCAACGCGGCGTTAAAATCCTTGTTTTTGGCCCGCAGGCCGTGGTAGGCCAGCCGCAGGTACTCGTCGGCCAGGGCGTTGATGTCGGTGGGGGCTTTTTCTCCGGTGCTGGTGCGGGAGTGTTCCAACATCCCCTTGACGATGCTATCGGCGCGTTTGCCGTGGTGAATGATTTTTTCTGAATTCTGCCGAATGTCCGTGGCCAGGGCCAGCACGTCGTCGGTTCGGCCCGCCGCCAACTCTTCCTCCAACTCAGCCAACAGTTCGACGTTGACTTCCGAGAAGTTGTTGACGAAGTTGAGCGGGTTCTGAATCTCGTGGGCAATGCCCGCCGTCAACTCACCCAGACTGGCCATTTTCTCCGACTGAATCAGTTGGGTTTGGGTGGCTTTGAGGTTTTCGAGGGTTTGTTCGAGGCTTTCTTTCTGTTGGGTCAACTCGGCGGTACGCTCGGCCACCAGGCGTTCAAGTTCAGTGTTTTGGGCGGCGATAATCCGGTTTTGTTCTTCTTCCTGAAGCCGTTTCAACCGTTCTTTTTCCAGGGCTTTCTGCTGCCTGAGCGTACTAATCCAGATCGCAAAAAGCCAGACGATCGCGAAGGTTTCAACGGTGGAGAAATAGGTATCGTAAGCCTCAAAAAAGGTCGGCGCTACCTGTTCGACCACGTCGCTGAGGAACGACACCACCACATATGGGGCCACGGCGAACAATGACGTCCGAACGGGGCGAAATTCGGGCGAGTAAAAAGCAATCCCGACCAGCGATAGCAGAAAAAGGTGCCAGAGCCATTTGGTGACAAAATCGGCGTCGAGAGTCACCTCAGCGACCAGTAGCGCGATGGCCGCGAAAAAGGCCATAGCAAGTAATTTATCCCACTTCGGAAACCGAACCGCCGTTTGCAGGGATTTGCGGATCGCCCGAATCAGAAAAAAGGCAATCAAAAAAGGGGTGATAGACATAGATGCGGCTTGAAACAACGGGAAGTTTAGAACTGACTCCGGTTGAATACTGGCCCAAATTAGATTTTCAGGGGGAGACTCACAATCATTTACGCGCTTTTCGGGCTACGGGCCGGATGAGTAACCGGAATGTCTGAATTGCTTCGTAAATTTTGCCCAAACAACCATCAATCCTTCACAAATGGAAACCAACACCGGACCTACCCCGATTCAACCTCAGGACTCCCCCATGCCCCTGGGTGAAAAAACACGTTCTAAACCTAAAAAGGATAAAAAAGATAAGAAAAAGAAAGTGAGCCGGGGCGTTGAAACCTTGTTTCGAACTACGCTCACCAATCACCTGAAGCTCAGCGAAATGGCTGACCAAAAGGCGAACCAGATGATTTCCATCAACGCCATCATTATCTCTATTACGATTTCATCGTCCTTGTTGAAGGATGATGGAAATACGAATCTGTTCATCCATTCGATTTTGTTATTGAACGTTAGCCTGATTACGATGGTCATCGCGTTGATAGCCACCAATCCAGTGACCAGGTCAAAGCCAAGGGTTACTGCCATAGGATCCGATGACCCGAAGATCGACCTGCTGTTTTTCGGCGATTATATAAAACTCGACGCCGGCGATTACCGGCGGAGCCTCCGGACGGTACTGGATAACGAAGAATTGCTCTACAACAGCCTGATTGACAACATCTACGCGCAAGGTCGGGTGCTCGACCGAAAATACTGGCTACTGAAGATCACCTACCGATTTTTTATGATTGGTTTTTCGGTTGTGAGCCTTAGCTTCGCTATCACATTGCTTTTTTACCGGTAAACTTGAAGGCTCTTCGAGACTCACTTATTTAACCCTTTGATGACGACGGGCGAACGGGCACCTTTGAGAAACTCGGTTTGTACCGAAGCCGGTTTGTTGATGACGGCGTAAAAATCGTCCAGATACTTCAGCGTTCGCTTCACGTAGCCCGGATTCAACCGGGTTTCATTCGCGTACAGCGCGTAGAGTTGGGGCTTCACCTGATTGAACCGGTCAAAGACTTTCTGGAAAATGGTTATTGGATAAACGGGTCCCCGGTAGAGCCGCTGCCGCACCGATTCAATGTTGAGTTGTTCGGCGGGAAAAGCGTACTTCGCTTCAACGATGCCCGCGTGGTCGAAATCGTAAGGCACCGGCACGGGTAAAGCGTCGGTTCCCACGGCCAGCAGTTTGATGTTGTGCAGAAAAGGCACCGACCAATCGGTGTTGCCGATGAGGTATTCAAAAACCGCCACCGTCGCCATGCTCAACGAATTGGCACGCTCCATTCTGGTTTGCTTCAGGGGATTGATTTTGGCTCCGTGGCGTTTGGCCAGTGCGTCTTCGTCTTCCAGCAAGAACGCCCAGTGAGTTTCGGGGGCACGTTTGCCCGCCGAATCGGCGTAGGTGACGCGGGCCAATCGCGCCCGGAAACTCACGTCGGTGATCAGATTGTACAGTTTGTACACCAGATATTCCCGAACGACGTACTCTTCGGTCTGGCAGTGCGTCACTAATTTTAGTTTTTTCTGGGCTTCAAACAAGGTATTCTGGGTTTTCTTCTTTGGGAAATCGAGGAGCAGAGGCGGATACGTGCAAACTGCCGAATTACGGCGAAAATTGCCCCGCACTTTTGCCTTCATTGCCAGCGCAACGGGCTGCTTTTGGTCGTTGGCATACGTGAGCAATACGGGATGCTCAACGGGTGTATCGCCCCGGTCTTTGAGCAGATTTCGGAGGGCGCAGGTCAGCGTAAACTGCAACACACTATCCTCGGCGAAGAGCCTCGCCGCCGTATCGGCTGCCGCTACAACGGCTTTAGGAGCGGCGGGTGCGGGCACGGTTTGCGCCAACGCAGCCAACGAAAGCGACAGCCAGGTGGTGAGGGCGAGCAGGAGTGAGAATTTCATGGGGTTACGTGCTGAAGATTAAAGCGAGCCAACCTATTTTTTCACGACGGGTTTTTTACTCGTGGGAGCAATGGCCCCGGACGTACTCTTTTTTTGCGCCGAGGGAGCCGCCGTCGGCTTTTTGATGGCCCCCTTGTGCCGTTTTCCATCCAGAAAAATAGAACGGACGATGGCCGGATCGCTGATGTCCGCGTAAAACTCGTCGAGGTAAAGCAGGGTACGTTTCACGTAGGCCGGGTCGAGGCGGGAGTCGTTCCGGTAGAGCGCGTAGAACTGGGGTTTGAGTTGATTGAACCGGTCAAAGACCCGTTGAAACAGCGTCTCCGGGTAAGCAGGCCCCCGGTAAAATCGCTCCCGTACCGACGCAATACCCAAGTAATCAGGGGGGACAGCATAAAAGGCTTCGATGATGCCCGAGTAGTCGAAATCGTAGGGCACCGGCACGGGATGCACGTGGGTCGAAACCGTGAGCAGCCGGATGTTGTGGCGGTTGGGCACCGACCAGTCGGTGTTGCCAATCAGGTACTCAAACACCCCCAGCGTGGCCATGCTCAGCGAGTCTACGTTGGGCATCGTGATGTCCCGGAGTTTATTCGGCTTGCCCCCGTTGCGTTTCCGCAGATCGTCTTCGTCTTCCAACAGCGCCGCCCAACGGGTTTCGGGCGGAATTTTACCCGCCGAATCCACGTAAGTCACCCGGCACAACCGCGCCCGGAAACTGTGCTCCGTCAGCAGGTTGTAAAGCCGGTACACCAGGTATTCCCGCACCACGTATTCCTCCACTTCGCAGTGGGTGACCAACTTGAGTTTGTTCTGATTGGCAAACGGGGTGTTGGCCGCTTTCTTTTTGGGTACGTCGAGGTACAGCGGCGGAAACGAGCAGTTGTTCCACTGCCGCCGGAAGTGACCACGCACCTTCAGTTTAACCGGTAGTGTCACGGTTTCCTGCGCGGTGGCGGCGTAACTGAGTTGCGCCGCGTGCGGAACGGTCGTGTCGCCCCGGTCTTTCAGCAAACGCTGAATCGGGACCTTGAGGGTAAAGGCCAACACCGAGTCGGTGGTGAAGAGCCCCGGGCGGGAGGTCGTATCCGGCTGGGAGGCATTTTGCGCCGACGCTGCAACTGAACCAGTCAGCCAGGCAAGGAGGGTGAAAAGAAGCGATAATTTCATGAGGAAAAATGGGATAAGATGATCCGAAACGTAGTGCCCCGGCCTTCAGTACTCTCCACGCTGAGCGCACCGCCGTGGCCTTTGGTGATAATGTCGTAGCTCAGCGAAAGGCCTAGGCCGGTAGGCTTGGTGGTAAGTAGTATAAGCAAGTTTGGCATAATGTTATATCTTCGCAAACTTGCTCAATAAATAGGAGCGGCAAAAATTCAAGACCATGAGCGTAGCTGAAGCGTTTGGTGATGTAGCCAGTCTAATTGCCCAAATGGCTCCCGATAAAATTGTAACCCTTAAAGCCTCCCAACAAATGTCGGAGGAGGTAGAGCGGTTGGTAACGCTCAAAAAAGAAGGACGCATTACCCTCGAACAGACCGCCGAACTGGAGCGTTTTTTAGCGCTTGACCTCTTCATTAGCCTTGCCAAAGCTCGTGCCCATGCGCTACTCGTTAAATGAGGCAAGCGATTTCTGAAAAGACGCGTCGTTTGGTGGCCGAACGAGCCAATTTTCGTTGCGAGTATTGCCAAATTCACAGCGATGATCTGTTTTTGTCGTTTGAGATCGATCACATTATTCCACTAAAACATGGTGGTAGTCATGCTATCGGGAATTTAGCCTTTGCTTGTCCACACTGCAATCAACACAAAGGTTCGGATTTTGCGACACTTTTTGGCGATGAGATTGTACGGCTTTTTAATCCCAGAACTGACCCGTGGTTGACACATTTTGAATCCCGAAACGGCGAGATACTACCTAAAACCCGAGTTGGAGAAGCAAGTGCTAAAATTTTGCGTTTCAACCAACCTGATCAACTAATTCTTCGCCAAATTTTAAGTCAGGCTGGGCGCTATCCCTGACTAATCGGCAACCTCACCACAAACGTTGTCCCCTTTACCATTTCAACATCAATAGTTCCACCGTGGCCCTTGGTGATAATGTCGTAACTCAGCGACAAGCCCAAACCCGTACCCTGCCCGGCAGGTTTAGTGGTAAAAAAAGGCTGGAAAATCTTTTGCTTTACCGCCTCGGGCATCCCCGTGCCGTTGTCGGAAACCCGGATTTCCACGCCACTCGCTACGCGTTTGGTGCTGACGCTGACGGTGGGTTGGTAGTTGTCCGGGCTTTGTTTTTGCTTTTCCGACACGGCATAAAAGGCGTTGTTGAACAGGTTGAGCAGTACCCGACCGATGTCCTGCGGCACCACATTCAGCGTTCCTAACCCGGCGTCAAAATCGGTGTGGAGCGTGGCGTTGAAATCCTGGTCTTTGGCCCGTAGACCCTGGTAAGCCAGACGCAAATATTCATTGGCCAGCGCATTCAAATCAGTGGGTTGTTTTCGCCCGGTGCTGGCGCGGGAGTGCTGAAGCATACCCTTCACGATGCCGTCGGCCCGCTGGCCGTGGTGCGTAATTTTTCGGAGATTCTGGCGTAGGTCGTCGGCCAAAGCCCTGACTTCTCCGACGTGCCCTGCGCCGAGTTCCTCTTCCAACTCGTCGAGCAACTCAACACTCACTTCCGAGAAGTTATTGACGAAGTTGAGCGGGTTCTGAATCTCGTGGGCGATACCCGCCGTGAGTTCGCCTAAGCTGGCCATTTTCTCTTTTTGGATGAGTTGGGCCTGGGTCGCTTTTAGCTCCGTCAGCGTCTTTTCGAGTTGGTCGCGGTGAGTTTCGATTTCCGTGCGTTGCTGCCGGATTTCCTCCACCAATTCGGCCAGTTCGATGGTACGAAGTCGGTAAATTTCGGCTTCCTGGCGAGCCTTCTCCACGCGGTGCGCGATGTGCAGATTTTGTAATTGCTGATTGACCGACTCGTTGTACACTTCTTTTTCCAACCGGCTGTACGCCTCAAAATGCTCCAGCGCCTCACGGAACTCCCCGGCCTCTTTCAAGGCTTTGGCCAAACTGAGGTGAATGCGAAACGCTACGTCTTTCGCGCCGGTTTCCCGGCCCAGCCGCAGCGATTCGGTCAGCAGGTTGGTGGCCCGCGCGGGGTCGTAGCCCGAAAATTGCGCGTGGCCGTACAGTTCGCCCAACAGCAGCAGTACCTCCGCCTGTCCCTTTTTATCGCCGATGCCTTCGCGGATGCGCAGGCTATTCTGCCCGTAGGTCAGTACTTCGGCGTAGGCTTCGAGGGCGGCGTGGATCCGGCCCACTTCGAAGAGGGCGTTGCCCTGGCCTTTCAAGTCGCCGATGGATTCGCTGATCGCTAAGCTGCGTAAGCAGTATTCCAAGGCTTTCTCGTACTCACCCTGTCGGCGGTAAATCGCGCCCATGTTGTCGAGGTTGCCCGCCTCGCCCCACTGGTCGCCGATGGACTGGCGGAGCGTCAAGCTTTGCTGGTAATAGTTGAGGGCGTCGCCCAGATCGCCGGTTTCGTAGTAAATCCCACCGATGCTGTTGAGCAAGTATGATTCGGGCATCCTAGCCCCGATTCGCCGGGCCACCGGTAAGCCTTCAAGCGAGTAGTGTAGCGCGTTGGTATAGTCGCCGAGGTACTTGTATGTCACCCCGATGTGGTACAAACTCAGGGCCTCGCCCTCGGTGTAATCGTGCTGTCGGCGAAGCGTCAACCCCTGGAACAACAGCTCAAGCGACGCGGCGTAATCCCCCAGACTTCGCTGCACGATGCCGAGGTATTCGTACACGTCCGACAGGCCGCGCGGGTCGTCGAGGCGGATGAAAAGCTCCCGCGCTTGTTCGAGCAACACCCGGGCTTCCGGGTGTTGCGAGCGCCGAATGTGGCCGAAGCCCAGTGTGCGGAGGGCTTCGGCCAGGCCTTTTTCATAGCCCAGCGCCTGAGCGAGGGCCACGGCTTCCTCGCTCAGGGCAAAGGCCCGGTTGCTATCGATCACCCTGACTTCCCAGGCGGTTTGGTTGAGGGCGTCCACCCTGGCTGGCCCGGCCTGGTTAGGTTCGGGTTGGTTCATGAAAAAATGGGTTTAAACCATGTAAAATTCCCAGGCGATGCGATCGGGATCTTTGAAAGCGACGTAGAGTTTCTGGAGCGCCGGGTCGGTTTTTACGCCCGTGTTTTCCACACCCGCAGCCTGGAGGGCATCGGCTACGCGGTGGAGTTCGGCTTCGTCTTCGCAGGCCATCGCGATGTGGTCGAGGCCAATGTTGAAGGGCGTGAACGTGGTGTCTTCGGGGTGTTGGGGCGAGGCTTTCTTGAAACCAACGAACACCGGGCCGACCATGCAGCCAATTAAATCGTGGGTTTCGAGAACCATCGGAAAACCGAGCGTGTCTTGATAAAACGCTTTGGTGCGGGCGAAGTCGCTGCTGCGGAGGGCAATGTGGTGGATGCCGGGAGTTTTTACCTGAATAGCCATGATGTAAATGGGGATAACTTGAGGGCGAAAGATAGCCCGCAACCAACTACAAATCAATACTTAATGGGACTCGCTGCCGGAAAGTTAGTATTCGGTAAACGGGAACTCGGCGGCGGAGCCATGACAAAAAAGGCTTGGTTTGAATTGAGAAACCCGGCATCAATTTTGAAGAAATACGGGCTTCTGCCACTCTGAACTTGGCAGTTCGTTTTCTTTTCCTTTTTTTGACGGAAAGTTGCCGCATTTATGAATTCAAAAGCTGCCGAAGCGTACATCCTCGATCAACTCAGCCGGGAACTTCCCCCCTCGCTTCATTACCACGGCCTGCACCATACGCTCGACGTGACCGAGGCGGCGATGCGCCTGGCCGGGGCCGAAGGAATTACTGATCCGGCGGCGCTTTGCCTGTTGCGTACCGCCGCGTTTTATCACGACGCGGGTTTTCTGGTGACCTACCAGAACCATGAAGTAGCGGGCTGTCAGTTGACGCGCGAAATGTTGCCCCAGTTTGGGTATGCCCCGGAGTCGGTCGAGGTGATTTGCGCGTTGATTATGGCCACGCAATCGCCGCAAACCCCCACCACGTTGCTGGAGCAGATTCTGTGTGACGCCGATCTGGACTACCTGGGCCGCGACGATTTTCCCTCCATCGCCCAGGCCTTATTTGAAGAATGGCAAGACCGCCAACTCATTGATACCGAGGAAAACTGGAACCGGATTCAGGTTCGTTTTTTGGAAAACCACCACTACTGGACCCGCACGGCCAGGCAGTGGCGACACGCGCGCAAGCAGGAGCACCTGCGGCAACTTCGCGAGCAACTCAGTTTGCCTCCAAACTGACGGCCCCGGCCCGGAGTTGCGCATTTTGCGAACGAATCCGCGAGCAAAGCAGGCGAATCATGTTGCGTAACACCTCGGGGCGTTCTTCCATCAAATCGTACAAATCTTCCTGGTCGATGCGGAGCAGCAGTACGTCGGTGGCCGCTGCAACCGTCGCCGACCGAGCCTCGGCGTCGAGCAGGGCGAGTTCGCCGAAAAAGTCGCCTTTGTCGAAGTGAGCCAACAGTTGGCCCTCGTCGGAAATGTCTACTTCCCCTTCGTAAATAATGTATATGCAGGTGCCAATCTGCCCCTTTTTCACAATTTCCTGGCCTTCGGAGTAGGGTGTTTCCCGAATAATGGGCGCAATGCTGCTGAGAATGGCCTCGGGGGTATCGGCAAACAAGCGGGTATTTTTCAGCACCATCACGCGCTGAATGTACGATAACCGGTTGACACTTTGCGATTTGCTCATGGTTGAATCCGTTAAATAAGGGGCAATATCCGTTGCGTTTAGTGCCCCGGTGGGCTGCTCTTGCCGGAGGGTTTGCAGCGCAATGTGGGCGCTTTCCCGCAAAAGTTGGATGGGTGATTGAAGGTAAGGGATCAACAAATTGAGGTGGGCGGAGTCGGGTGAGCCGTGGCGCAAAGCGACGCTGAGCGTCCAGTCCGTAAAAGACCCCGTGCCCTCCCGCAGCAGGTACTCCTGAAGCGATTCCGTCGGTTGAAATGAACCCAGGGCGGCATCGAGCAACCGAATCCGTTCGGTCAGCGGCAGGTCGTCAACCAGTGTTTGCAGGCATTGATACGGGGGACGGGGCAGGCTGTTTTCGAGTACTTCCAGGGCGTTGGCGCGGTGTTCCCGCGCCCGGTGCGCCAATCCCGTCCCAACATTAATCAACGCGGACCGATCGTGCAATTGCAGCAGCAAACTCATCACCCGGTGCCGCGCCAGTTGCAGTTCGTATAAGCAGGCAGTGACCCAGCGGGGTGTGTACCTCGGCCAAGCTACCGTGTAAAAGCACTTGAATATGCGTCCATTCTTCCTGGAGCAACCCCTCAAAAATGGGTGCGTTGGCGGGGTCAGAGGGCATTTTTTCTAAGGCTCGTCAGGCGGGGCATGGTCAGGTGGTGCTCGAAGTAGGTGTAGATTTTGCCGACGAGAATGGTAGCAATCGCCGCCACGCCGTAGGCCAGCGGCAGGCTCGTTTCGGGATTATTCTCCAGCAGCATTAGGTTGGCCGAAACATAAACCAGAATCGTCCCGATGCCCAACAGAAAATGGTGCAGAAAAAAGAGCCAGACCGTTTGAACTTCGTGCGAGCAGATACCCAGTGAGCGTTGCCAGGAAGGATGTGCCATGTAAAAACGGGACGAAAAACGAGCCTAACGCATTGCCGTCAAATTTACGCGAAATAACCACCGCCCTGCCAAATTGGGTGTTACCAAACAAATTCACCGAACGCCTTCGGGGAGGTCGTCCCCGCTTTTTTCGAAACCGATGCCTTCAATCAACTGCTGTTGTTCAACGGCATCGAGGCGGAATTCAACGTTCCAGCCCATGCCGATAGCCAGTTGGCTCAGGAGCAGATGGAGTTGCTTGATAGCAATTTTGGGCAACTCGCTGGCAATGGCCTGCGTGTGCATGGTTTGCTTGGCATCCACCAGGAGTTGGGTGTAGTCTTTGCTGGTGAAGGGGTTCAGAATATTATCCTGGTCGATGTCGTAAAATTTGTAATCCGAATCCATCGAAAGGATTTCGGGCGGGGGCAGGCTTTCCACAATGAGTTTACGCTCGCCCTCGGCCCAATGCAGTTTCACTTTGGCAAAGTCAAAGCCCACCAACACTTTGGCTTTGGCCACAATCAGGGCTTTCTTGGGGACTTTAAACACGTAAAAATATTCCTTGTGGCTCTGGTGATCGTAGATTTCGGAGAAATGGCCCTCGGCCAAAACGACTTTAAAAACCTTCTCGATCCGCTCCAGCAGCACCACCGACTCGTTGCGAATGAGTTGGCGTTCGTTGCGCCGACGGCGGTGAAA
>JAJAZB010000325.1 GCA_026785975.1 Cytophagaceae bacterium
GTACACTGGGCGACGAATGGCCGGAAGGTCGGGCGAAGCAGCCTCGCGCAGGTGCCCCCGGTCGTCGATGACGCGGTCAAGGGCTTTGATCAGATCGCGTAAAAAAGCCTCACCCCCGACCCCTCTCCGAGGGAGAGGGGAGGAAATCTCCAGGCTGGCCCCCCTCTCCCTCGGAGAGGGATCGGGGGTGAGGCTTTTTTACGCGATCTGTTCAAGGCCCTCGACCGCGTCATCGACGACCGGGGGCACCTGCGCGATGATGCTTCGCCCGAACTTCAGGCCATTCGTCGCCAATTGTACAACGAGCAGGCCGGGTTGCGTAAAAAACTGGATACGATTCTGAAATCGGCGAAGGCCAACGGCTGGATTGGCGAAGAAGTTTCGCTGACCATTCGCAACGGGCGGATGGTGATTCCCATCGCCGCCGAGCACAAGCGCAAGATCAAGGGCTTCGTGCAGGACGAATCGGATACGGGCCGCACGGTGTTTCTCGAACCCGCCGACGTGCTGGATTCCAACAACGAAATCAAAGAACTGGAAGCCCGCGAGCGCCGCGAGATCATCCGCATTTTGATTGAACTGACGGCCAAAATCCGCCCCCACGTCGAGGTGTTGCGGCGAGCGTACACGTTCCTGGGCCTGGTGGATTTTATCCGGGCCAAAGCCAAACTGGCCCTGCAACTCGGCGCGATTGCCCCCGTGCTGTTGGCGCAACCGGCTATGCGTTGGCGCAGTGCGCGGCATCCGTTGCTGCTGCTGACGTTTCGCAAACTGAACAAATCTGTCGTGCCGCTCGACGTTGAACTCAGCCCCGAGCGCCGCATTTTGCTGGTGTCCGGGCCTAACGCGGGGGGGAAATCGGTGATGCTCAAAACCATCGGACTGGTGCAGTACATGCTGCAATGCGGGCTGTTGGTGACCGTGGCCGATGGCACGGAAATGGGGATTTTTCGCAACCTGTTCATCGACATTGGCGATGAGCAAAGTCTTGATAATGACCTGAGTACGTACTCGTCGCACCTGACGAATATGCGGCAGTTTCTGCACCACGCTGACCGCCGTACCTTGTTTTTGATCGATGAATTTGGCACGGGTACCGAACCCAGTCTGGGCGGGGCCGTAGCCGAAGCGATTCTGGAAGACCTCACCAAATCGGGCGCGTTTGGGGTCATCAACACGCACTACTCCAACCTCAAAACCTTTGCCGACCGTACGCCGGGACTGGTCAACGGGGCCATGCGGTTTGATGCTGAACACCTCGAACCGTTGTACGAACTGAATATCGGGAAGCCGGGTAGTTCGTTTGCGTTTGAGATTGCCCAGAAAATCGGTTTGCCCCGCAACGTCGTTGAACGCGCACGCGGAAAACTCGACCGCAACCAGGTTAATTTTGAAAAACTGGCGAAAGAACTGGAAATTGAAAAAAAGGTTTTTGCCGAAAAAAACGTCGAAAATGCCACCCGTCAACGTAAACTCGACGAGTTGACGGCGCAGTATTCGACGCTCCGCACGTACCTCGACACGGAGAAAAAACGCCTGCTCAACGAAGCCAAACAACAGGCCAAACAACTCGTGCGCGATGCCAACGCTCGCATCGAGCAGACGATTCGCGAAATCAGGGAGCAGGGTGCCGAGAAACTTGCCACGAAGAACATTCGGCAGAGCTTGCAGGAGTTTGAACGCAGCCAATTGCAGGAAGAAAAAATCGCTCTGCCACCGCCCCCGAAAACGAAAGTCGAACCCGAGGAATCGGACCTTGAACTGGTTTCCGGTGAAATTGGCCCCGGTTCCTTGGTGCGGGTGAAGGGGCAGAGTACCGTGGGTGAAGTGCTGGATTTGAAGGGCAAGGACGTCAGCGTGGCCATCGGTGATTTGAAAACAACGATTAAATTGAATCGTCTCGAAATAGTCAGCCGCCGCGAATACCGCGAAGCCGTGGGCGAAAAACCGCTCCGACCCAAACTAATGGGCGTGGATATGAACGAAAAAGCGGCCAACTTTTCCTTCAACCTCGACCTGCGCGGACAGCGCGGCGAGGAAGCCCTGCACCAGGTCGATCAGTTCATGGACGATGCGATTTTGCTGGGATACCCCGAGTTGCGCATCGTACACGGCAAAGGCGACGGTATTTTGCGGACGCTGATTCGCCAGCACCTGCGCAGCTACCCGCACGTAGCGGGTATGCAGGACGAGCACCCCGACCGGGGTGGAGCGGGCGTGACGCTCGTGCGGATGAAGTAGAAATTTCGTATTTTCATCCTGAAATCAGTTTACGATGCCAACGATTGCCGAAAAAATTCTGAGTCTGGAAGACTATTTTGCCATTGAAGAACCGATGGAAATCCGGCATGAATTTGTCAACGGCCAACTCACTGAAATGCCAGGAGAATCGCCTGTTGCCAGTGAAATAGCCAGCAATTTACTGGTCATTCTGAAGATGGCCCTGAAGGGTCAAGCGTTCAAAGTATACACGCATGACGTCAAATTGCTCATCGAGCACTTGGGCAATGTCCGGTACCCCGATCTGGTCGTTGTTCGTCAGGAAGGTGTTCAGAAAAAACTGGTTACCCAGCCGGTTCTTATCGTTGAAGTGCTTTCTGACGGAACGGAAAAAACCGATCGTGAAGAGAAACTTCGGGAATACCTGGCAATTCCAACGTTACAGACTTATCTGCTGGTTTCTGGGAAGAAAATGTTGGTGGAAGCCTACTTCAGAGGCGAGAAACGTTGGGAATTCGCTTTTTTTGAACAGCCCGGTGACCTCATCGAATTGCCTGATTTAGGGCTGAAATTTACCCCGGCTGAAATTTACGAGGCGATTGTTTTTGAAGACAGTTTGGCTGCAAAACCCGGTTCGTAAGCGTAAACTTTAGGTCAAACAGCTTCTTATTCCCTTTCGGATGATACTCTTGCTCCGTAGCGTAGGGACTGCGCGTCGACGGTTTAAAC
>JAJAZB010000326.1 GCA_026785975.1 Cytophagaceae bacterium
CCTTCAAAAGTGCGAACGTGGGTGAGGCGTGGTAAGCTCAAAAGCCGCTACGTGCCCCACCTGGATTTGACGTTGGTGGTGGAATAAACTTCTTAAAAATAGGGTTCGTCGGGGGACAGACCACGGTGGTAGCAGACATAGTACACCGCACATTGGCCGCTCTCGCGACCCGTTGTTCAAAGAACCGCGCGGCGTCCGCAACGATTATTGGCGGGTTCGAGGTGACACACCTCGAACAACGGGGACTTACTTGTCGTTGAGTTGCTTTTGAACGTCGTGGACGAACTCAATGGGCACGTCATTAATTTCTGCCACCAACTCGGCGGGCAAGCCTTTGATTAACCCTTTCCGAATTGCCTGCAATTTTACTTCTTCAATTTTCTTCCTCTCGTTCTTTAATACCAACGCATTTGCCGACAGCGTCATTTCGTAATCCAGCAACTCTTCGGGCGTCATGGCGCGTTTGTCCAACTCGCTGATGGCCAACTTCAGCCATTCCTCGTTCCAGAATTGGGGGTATTGGCTGGGGTCGGTGACGGTGTGGAGGGTTTTCATCGTGTAAAGCAGTTTGTCGAGGTCCGAAGTCACGTCTGGCAGAGGTTTGGTAAATTTAGCCAATTCCACCGTTAAGAACGTTGTCTGTTCGTCAATCAGTTCGCCATACTGGTTTCGTAGGACGGCCATGTTGTGGTACGCCGCGATGGTTGGGAGGATGTTGCCCGCCAGAATGCCGATGCAGTAAATGCGCGGGAGGCCTTCAAATGTATAATCGCCCTTTTTGACCAGCGTGTTAAAGCGGTACAGCGAGTAGAATTTCATGCGCTGGATGAACTCCGGGTACTCGCTCCTGTTGTTTCAAGTGTTCGCACTTGGAACGTTGAATAAATGCCAATCTGTGATTGGCAGGCCGCGATAGCGGCCAATGTGGTAGCAAGATTTAAGCGGTAAAAGTAATCGCCTTTGCTACACATTGGCCGCTCTCGCGGCCCGTCGTTCAGAGAACCGCGCGGCGTCCGCAACGATTATTGGCGGGTTCGAGGTGACACACCTCGAACAACGGGGGAGAAGTCCTTGAATTAAATAGTCAACCGCAAGATAAATAGAATCGGCCTTAAATGTCACTCTCAACCGGCTTGTATCCAAACGCTACATCTCCGTATATTTGACGTAGCCAAGCTTTATGTTCGACAACTTTGAGGGTATCCGAATTTATGTGTACGATTTCGACCACCCTCCTCCCCATTTCCACGCCATCAGCGCTGAATTTGAAGCCCAAATCAGCATTGAAACGTTGGAACTGATTCGGGGTGAGATGCCACCCGGTAAGTTGAAGAAAATCAGGAAATGGGCCAGGCAGAACCAGGCCAGTCTGTTGCAGGAATTCACAACATTGAATCCGCATCTAAACCGATGAGACCACCCCGCATTGTCAAAATAATACGTATTGACCCCTTTTGGATCACGACATTGTGGACGAATGGCGAGGTACGTCTCAACGATTTTTCTGGAAAGTTAGCGCAGTTCGCCGCCAATGCCCGTTGGCAAAAGCTGACTGATTTTGAAGAATTCAGGCAGGTAACCGTCGCTGAAGGCGACACCCTGACATGGCCCAATCTCCAGTTTCCGAATACCAAGGGTAATCTTACGCCCGTTGCCTTCGACCCCGACGTACTTTACGCCGAAAGCCAACCAGTCGATGCCCCAGCCGTGATTGAGATTGACCCTGAGCACGAGTTTACCCAGGCCGATTACGCTCGCCGGAACGGCCTTGCGCCTTCAAAAGTGCGAACGTGGGTGAGGCGTGGTAAGCTCAAAAGCCGCTACGTGCCCCACCTGGATTTGACGTTGGTGGTGGAATAGACTTCTTAAAAATAGGGTCTGGGGCAGACTTGGGTGGTAGCGATAAAACTACGTCCAACTTGGGAGTAAGGCAGTCGGAAGACCGCGTTTCATGGCCCGTTCCAAGTCTCGACCGCACGAGGCTTGGCTTCAGACCGCGCGGCGTCCGCTTGGAACAACCGAGCGGGTTCGAGGTGACACACATCGAACAACAGGGGGGCGTGGGGAAAGCACTAACGGGGCAGCATAATTCCTACTACTCTTCCGCTTGATTTTGAATGTTTAGAACAACCTCCAGCGGTACATCGAGCGAACTCGCAATCTGCTCCGCTGTCAATACGTTCAATTTCGTTAGCTTCTTTACCGCATCCGTTACCCTTCTTTTCTCCGCGTTAACCACTTCAGCGTTTTTCGCCGTAATCCGCGCAAACTGGTAGCGCTCCTCGGGGGTCATCCTGCGCGTGTCCAGTTCTTCAATGGCTCGCTTCAACCATTCTTCGTCCCAGAATTCGGGGTACTGGGTCGGCTCAGTTGCTTCATGTAGCGTCTTCATGGTGAAAATTAGTTTTTCCAGAACAGTCTTGATGTCAGCCAGCGGCTTGTCAAATTTAGCCAATTCCACCGTGATGAACGTCATCTGTGGGTCAACCAATTCACCTGATTCACTCCGCAGATTGGCCACGCTGTGGTAACTGGCGATAGGTAGAATGCTTTTTTCGAGAAATGCAATGCAGTAAAGTTTGGGCAAATGAGCGTAGTCGAACTTGCCGCGCTCCACGAGGGTGTTAAACTTATGAAGGGCGTAGAACTTCATCCGTTGGAGGAAATGTGGTACTTGAGCCAGTTGCATTTCCACGAGAAAGTGATTGCCGTTTTCATCCGTGCAAGCCAAATCATAAATTCCGCTACGGCTGTCGGGTGTCAACGCCTCGAAGGCATTTTTCTCGAATTGTACCTCGCGAATCGGCACTGACGATTTGGTTAGTGCCTGCAAAGCCGTGCGAAGAAATAATGTATCGGATTCGTTGCCAAAAGTGGCCTTAAAGCCGTAATCCGAAATAAGCGGAATAAACCGCTGGCCGTCAGGATAGAGAAATTCCATGCGGCGAAGGTACGGAAGGTAGCATATTTGCAATTCTACGCATTGCACCGGTCATAGACCGACAAACGCTCAGACGTAGTTGAAGCTACGCCCAACTTGAGTCCGCTTGGAACAACAGGGGTGTCTTTTACTCCGAATAACCCAGCCTCTTAAGACTATCCTTTGCATTTTGCTGCCCTTGTTTAGCGGCGAGACGATATAGCATAACAGCCTCAGTTATATTTTTTTCAACACCTTGACCATTTTCATACCTTACTCCTAAATTATTTTGCGCAGAGGCATTCCCTTGGTCAGCCGCCTTACGATACCATTTCACCGCTTCTTCATAACTCTGTTTGATGCCTCTTCCGTTGGCATACATTACTCCTAAATTACTTTGCGCAGCGGCATTCCCTTGGTCAGCCGCCTTACGATACCATTTTACCGCTTCTATGTCGTTTTTTTTAACACCATACCCCATATTATACATATATCCCAAACAATAAGCTGCTATTGCATCAAATTCAGGAGCGTCTTGATAGGTGTTTAATAAACGGAAAGCTGTCTTGTAG
>JAJAZB010000327.1 GCA_026785975.1 Cytophagaceae bacterium
ACGCTATGGAGCCGGAGTGTCACCCGAAAGGGAAAGTTAGCGACTCGCCTCCTGCACGGATGGCAAACTGGCAGTGGCTGTCAGCCCCAGCACCTCGCTCGTCCGCGCGCGGATTTCCAACAATAAGTCTTTTTGGTCACTCAACGATTCCCCGTACGATGGAATCATCGCCTTCAATTTTTGCTGCCATGCCTCCGAGTAAAGCTCTTTGGGAAAGCAACGCTGCAACAACGTCAGCATGATGGAAACCGCCGTGGAAGCGCCCGGCGAGGCGCCCAGCAACGCGGCAATACTACCATCGGCGGCACTGACGACTTCGGTGCCAAATTCGAGTACGCCGCCTTCTTCAGCATCTTTTTTAATAACCTGCACTCGTTGACCGGCGATTTCCAACTCCCAATCGTCCATTCTGGCCGCCGGAAAATAGGCCCGCAATGCTTCCAGCCGATCTTCGGGCGACTGGAGAACCTGCTCGATGAGGTACTTCGTCAGCGGAATGTTGTGCAACCCGGCCATCAGCATCGGGGCCATGTTGCTCAACTGAATGGATTTGGGCAAATCGAGGTAGGAACCGTGTTTCAAAAATTTCGTGGAAAACCCCGCGTATGGGCCGAACAGCAGTTCTTTTTTGCCCTCAATCAGGCGGGTGTCCAGGTGCGGCACCGACATCGGCGGCGACCCAACGGCGGCTTTGCCATACACTTTGGCCCCGTGCCGTTCGATGACGTCGCGGTTGGTGCATTTGAGCCACTGCCCGCCCACCGGAAAACCGCCGTAGCCCCGGCCCTCGGGAATATCCGACTTTTCGAGCAGGCGTAGCGAGCCGCCCCCGGCCCCGATGAAGACGAAGCGGGTGCGCACGTCGCGGGTTTCGCCCGTGGCCAAATCTTCGACGCGGATTTTCCATCCACCCCGGCTTTTCGACCGCCAGAGGTCGCGCACGTCCTGATGAAAATGCACCGTGACGCCATCCATTTTTTGCAATTGCTGAAACATACAGCGGGTCAAGGCACCAAAATTCACATCGGTGCCGATGTCCATGCGGGTTGCCGCGACTTTTTCCGAGCCATCGCGGCCCTCCATCACGAGTGGTATCCACTGCCTGATCTGCGCCGGGTCTTCGGAATACTGCATTCCTTTGAAAAGATGGGATTCGGTCAGCGCGGCGAAGCGTTTTTGTAAATACGCCACATTCTGATCGCCCCACACAAAACTCATGTGCGGAATGCTGCGGATAAAATTGGGTGCATCGCTGAGAAAATTCTGCTCGACGAGGTAGGCCCAAAACTGCCTGGATACCTCGAACGATTCGGCAATTTGGGCCGCTTTCGTCGTATCGATCGACTCGTCGGGGCGTTGGGGCGTGTAATTTAATTCGCAAAACGCCGAGTGCCCGGTTCCGGCATTATTCCAGGCATCCGAACTTTCGGCGGCGGCCACGTCCAGCCGTTCAAAAATCTCAATCGTCCAATCGGGTTGCAGTTCCTTGAGCAACACCCCGAGCGTGGCACTCATGATTCCGGCCCCAATCAGTACCACGTCGGGATCGGGTGTAGTCGTCGCGTTTTTAGCCATGATGCAATTTTGGGCGGTTTTAGGATTTTTTGGAAACGTAAATACGGGTTGGGCCAAAGCCGGTTTTGAACGTTCGCAGAAAGCAGGCAAAGGTTGTCGGCGGTCACGCTAAATGTCCGTGCCAGAACTTTTTGCATTTCACAACCGAAAGTTGGAATTCATTCTAAAAACAGTTTACCTTGTGCGGCTGACCGGGCGCGATAAACGCGCTTTTGCAACCAGTAAACCCCTAAACCTAATCCCAATCATGGCAAGTCGTTCCTCATTTGCGCCCAGTGCGCCCAGCAGAATTCTTTGGCTGGTGGCCCTCCTCATCGGCGGCCTCGGCATCCTGTTTCATTTTGTTCAGGTGGCTGAACTCTCCCAGTACAACTACTGGATGTTGCTGACTGGCTTTGTACTGCTGGTCGTTGGCACCGCCTACCGAAACGTGTAGACGCTACCGTGCCTGAGCTAAATGCGTTGGCTTAGCGGGTCTGTTATCGTCAAAACCCCGTAATAGCTTATTTTCAAGCCATTACGGGGTTTTGACGTATGGTCTGTTTATTCAGTTGCGGGGTTTCAGGAATATTTGACTCCGCCAAAAAAAGAATATTTCCCAATCGTCTTTCGCCGCATGAGTAAATGCAGGACGTAGACTCGCGCCAGTCGGCGAAGAAGCCGTCTGCGCGCGGTTAGGAGGGCCGCTTGCGGGAGCGGGTACTGAACCCGAACGGCGCGTACAATGGGCAGAAACTGACGAAGCTCGTCAGCGTGAAGACCGCCGCCAGTCCCAGCAGCACGTAGGCAAGGGGTCCCGTCAGAATGTTGGTGAAAAACAAAGCGACCACAGTGCCAGCCACCAGCAGTCGGACGAGGCGATCAGAAAATCCCATATTCTTTTTCATGGCAGGAAACATTTTTTGGGGGATACTTTCGAAGAATTTGTCCTAAAGGTCCCCGCGCCGCCTTTCGCATTCCGTGACTCAATTCACACAAGTCGAAATAATTTCAGCTGGTTGCGCGGGATTCGGATTGCTCCCTGCTTTTCAAGGATTTTCAGTAAACGGGAAACCACCTCGCGGGAGGTATCGAGGGCATCGGCAAGTTTCAGGTTGTTCCAAGTCTGAAGCCAAGTCTTGTGCGTAGGCGACTTGGAACGGGTAATACTTTTCAGTCTGAAGACTGATTTTCATTCCGTATTCTAAGTCCCAATTACACAAATCCTGGCTTTAGACTTAGAACAACCTGTGATTATTGGTTATTTAAACCGAAAGCAGCTAAATCATATACCTTGATAGAAGGTGTACACTTTTATGTTTAAACCACTTGTTGCCTGTAAGAGTTCTTCGGATGGCTGACCGTATACTTCTGCTGAAAAATCACCCAATGCAACAAGTTTTCCAAACAATTCTCCAATATTTCCAAGGTGCGCAAGAAGTGCATTAGAATCAGGATAGGTTTCTCTTAGAACACATTCT
>JAJAZB010000328.1 GCA_026785975.1 Cytophagaceae bacterium
CCGTGGATTTACGGTGGGTTTAGGGTTTTAAAAGAGTACACACTTCATGAACAAAAAGGCCCGCCCCGAGTACTCGGGGCGGGCCTTTTTGTTCATGAAGTGTGTACTCTTTTAAAACCCTAAACCCACCGTAAATCCACGGGTGGCGACGGGAAAATCGGCTATTTTCGTTGCCGCTCCCGACGTGAGGTTGACCATGTAAAGGCTCGATGCGCCGCCCACTCTGAAGATACCGTAGGCTATTCCGGTGGTTCCGGTAATGTCAAATCCATTGGATGCTTCGATATTCATTTTCAGCGGGCCAACATCAACCAGAATTCCACCATTCGGCAGGGGATCCTGCTTCACAAGCCGATCTGTGTTGCTATCGATGTCGTACAAAACCGTCGTAGCGGGGGCGGGCGGAGTTGGCGGAAAATTATTGGTGTAAGCCGCCGCCGTAACCGTCGGCGAGCTCGGACTCAACGGGGTATCAGTACCCGCAACAGCACCCGTTTCGGGATGGAGGCGTATGTTCTGACCCGTATTGCTCACCACCCGAATCCGGTCGACAGTTGGGTTGAAATCAACCCCGAAGTCAGTACCCGACAAGCCCGGACTAAACGCCCCCGGACCAACCATCGTTGCCGCGCCACTCGACGCGTTGATGGTGTAAATACGGCTGGTGCTCCCGATGGCGTAAAGTTGCCCATTGACCGGGCGCATATCCAGACCGACAACCGTCTCGCCCGACTGTAATCCCGCAATAGCCCTGGAGACCGTAGTAAGCGTTGAACTCATCGGGTTAAAAATCACCAGATTATTCAAATCATCCACGGCGTAAGCAACGGGATCGGTGGGTACGGCCAAACCGATAATGTTGCCGGATGGCAAATCACCCAATTTTGTTAATTTCCCAGTTGTAAGATTAACCTGGTCAAGCTCCCACTTCCCACCAAACTCAACCGAAGCCAGGGCAAACATATTATTTGGTGAAATGTCGAAGCCACCAACCTGGGTGATGTTCATCCCTAACGGGCCTACATCGACCAACGTACCATTGTTCGGCGGATTCTGGATGTATAAACGGTCTGTAACCGGATCAATATCGTAAAGTACCGTGGTCGCGGCCCCAGCCCGGTTGTTTGTGTAAGCTACGGCTGCAATGGCGGGTGTTCCCCCAACGCCACCATTGATCGAACCATCCGTGGTCATGGTCGCACCTGTTTCTGGATTCAGGCGGTAATTTTGCCCTGGGCTGGTTACCAAACGGATCCGGTCAACGGTCGGATTGAAGTCAAATCCGGCGATGGGTCCATTCAAGGGAGGCGAAAATGACCCTGCTCCCAGAGGACGAGCGGCACCGGTCATTGGATTGATGATGTACAACCGACTGCTGCTACCCACCCCGTACAGCTGCCCGGTTGCGGGCCGGAAGTCAATCGCCAGAAGATTTTCGTTGGGCTGCAGGCCCGTGATGCTCATTGTCGCGGAAGCCGTTTCGGAAGTTTGAACATTTAACCGCAAAAGCTGATTTCCGGCCGTTAAGGCATAAAACGTGAGATCGGGTCTCGGCGTTGGGGCGAGTGGGTGATCCTGGCAAGCGTTCAAAAGGAGCAGGGAAGCGACGGTCAATACCGATGCCGTAAAGCGCACTCCTCGTTTGTAGATGGTTTCCATGCTGGAATTGGGTTGTTGAGTAAGAGGTGATAGAACGTTAAGAAAAGCGTACTGGAAAATGATTTAAAATGGCGATTTCGGAGTAGCAAAACCGGTCGACTTTCAATGAAGCCTGCGTTTTCTTCCTAATTGCCCACGTATTTACGAAAGCCGGTTTATAACGGTTTTAGCAAGAAAGAGAATTTTGTAAAATATATGCCGACGACCAATAAAACCTACGCAGGCTAAATCCAGCCCGGTTATCCGGTGTTTTATTGCCAGCGAATCCCGTACAAGCTGTCCGGGAAATTTAAGAAGTAGTAGAGTGTATAATTTTTTACCCTAAAAAAACTTGTACGGGTTGAAATCCATTCAAAAACCAGTCCCGATTGATTTTGGGCTTTTACCAGGCTACCCTTCCTTCAAAGTCTCTAATTTACGGCGAAAATAATCAGACAGTTTACGGTCGTCGCTCGGGCGATAGTCACCTTCGGCTGGTTTCCATTTTTGTTTCTATGCAATCGACTGACTGGCTCTTTATTGCTCAACGCCTGCAAGCCCTGGCCCAGGCGGGCCTCACTTACTCACAAGGCGGGTATGACCGCGAGCGCTACGAGGAAATCCGGGTGCTCAGTGTACGAATCCTGAGTAATCTGACCGATGAACCCATTGAAAAAATCGCTCCCCTTTTCACCGCCGAAACCAATTACCCAACACCTAAAGTCGATGTGCGCGCCGTGATTTTTCGCGCTGCCGACGAAGTGTTGATGGTTCAGGAGAAAATTGACCAGAATCGCTGGACGCTACCCGGTGGCTGGGCCGACGTGGGTTACACGCCGTTTGAAGTGGCCGCCAAAGAAGTTTGGGAAGAAACCGGCTTGGTGGTCAGGCCGGTGCGCTTGCTGGCGGTGTTCGATAAAAAGCGTCATCCGCACCCGTTACAGCCCTGGTACGTCTACAAATTTTTCATTCGGTGCGAGGTAACGGGCGGTGAAATCCTTCCCGAAACCGCCGAAACTGGAGGTTGTCGTTGGGTCAATCGGGCTGAAATTCAAACGCTTCCCCTTTCCCTTGACCGCACGACCGCTTCGCAAATTGAAACAATGTTTACCTTTGCAACAAATCCCGCCGCGCCCGCGTTGTGCGACTGAATCGCCCGGAGCAAGGGGCAATGGGCCTGGGGTACATTTTTTGCTATCCTTACCTCCCTATTCGTTTCAAAACTATGAAATTTATTTTCACACTCATCCTGATTTTTGTGCTGGTGCCCCCGCTCCTTCGGTTGGTCATCCGGCTGTTTTTGAGCAATCAGGTCAGCAAGGCGCAGCGACAGGTGCATGAGCAACAACGCGCCGCCCAGCGCCACGAGGGGCGGATCAACGTGGATCGCACCCCACCCCGCAAGGACGATTTTAAGGGCGGTGACTACGTGGATTACGAAGAAGTGAAGGATTAACCAATGCCCCAACTGGCTACTGCGCAACCCATTGATGCCACCGAACGCTTTATGGCCTTTCGCCGGTTAATGCAAATGGCCGGTCGTTTTTACCGGGCCAACCCCAACAATCCTCCTTTACAAATGGACATCGGTAGCGATGACGTGCAGAATCTGCTCCGCCGCCTGAACTCGCACGGCGTTCGTTATTTGCTGGTGGGCGGCGTGGCGGGAATGTTTCACGGCCATACCCGAACGACTCAGGATTTGGATCTCTGGATTGAACGTGGGGAGGAAAACCGGCAACACCTGATCGATGCCTTACGCGAAGCCGATGTGGTTGGGGCTGAAGCCTTACGTCAAACCCCACTACTCTTTGGTTGGACCTCGGTACGGTTTGGAAGTAGTAATTTTGAGCTTGATTTGGGTGAAACCCTGAAAGCCTTCGACGCTACTGATTTCACGGCGTGCTATCAACGCTCCGTCCAGGCTGAACTCGACGGGGTACCCTTCCGGGTTATTCACCTGTCTGATTTGCTCCGGGAAAAACGCAGCCTGGGCCGCGCCAAAGACCTGGCTGACCTCGAAGAACTTGAGAAAATTGCTCAACGCCGTTCTGAGTGACCTCCGCCCATTCCCTTTTTCGCTTCCTGGCCGACGAACTGATGGCAGCTTACGAGCGTACTGAGGCACAAGCCATTGCGTACCGGCTACTTGACTTTCACCTTCACCTTTCCCGCACGGACATTCTTCTCGACAAACGGCTTCCGGCGGTTCAACCCGATTGGCAACTGCTGTTGAAGCGGCTGCAAGCCCAGGAACCGGTGCAGTACGTTCTGGGCGAAACGGAGTTTCACGGACGCCCTTTCCGGGTAACGCCCGCTACGCTCATCCCCCGGCCCGAGACGGAAGAGTTGGTGAATCTGGTGATCCAGGAGGTCAAAAAAAATTCAACTTTCAATTCTCAACCGCGCGGCGGACCGTTTTCAATTCTGGACCTCGGTACTGGCAGCGGGTGCATTGCCGTTACGCTGGCGCTGGAACTGCCCCAGGCCGACGTTTTCGCCTGGGATATTTCGCCCGACGCTCTCGCCGTGGCCCGTCAGAATGCCGAACGCCTCGGAGCGCGTGTACAGTTTGAACAACAAGATATTCTAAAACTAACCCCCGAATCCGGCGATTCGCCTTACACGGTTATCGTCAGCAATCCGCCTTACGTGACGCGCTCAGAAACGGCACGAATGCAGCCCAACGTTCTCGACTACGAGCCGCATCTGGCGTTGTTTGTACCCAATGATGACCCGCTGTTATTTTACCGGGCCATCGCTACGCTGGGCCGTCGATGTTTGGCGATTGGTGGGTTGGTTTTCGTAGAAATCAACCGGGTGCTGGGCGCCGAAACGGCGTCGGTCTTTCTGGAACAGGGCTTTTCGTCAGCCGAGGTCGTTAAGGATTTGTCGGGAAATAATCGGTTTGTACGCGCACTTCGCTAATTGTGAGGTTGTTTAGCACACGTCGGACCTGAAATTCCCGCTTTTTCAATATTCTCAATCTGCTCCTCTCGGACGAATCAAACCAGAAAGTCATTCCTCCAAGTGCTCGGGATTGGACCGCCCCGAAGGAGTAATTCTATAATAATTCGGAGATAAAGCGGACACCGCGTGGAGCAGAGCTTTTGCGTTTTCAGGCAGAAAAACCTACTTTCACCCTCCCAAAAAAACGCGTCATCATGGCGGAAGTCCAATCGTCGCTCCAATTGCAGCGTAAAATCAAGCAGGTGTTAGCCGAAATGGGCCAGGTGATCGTGGGGCAGGAACGCCTGCTCGACCGCTTGCTGGTGGGGCTATTTACGGGGGGGCATATTTTGCTCGAAGGCGTACCGGGTCTGGCCAAAACCCTAACCATCAACACGCTGGCGAAGGTCCTCAGCCTGGACTTCCAACGCATTCAATTCACGCCCGACCTGCTGCCTGCCGACCTCATCGGCACGATGATTTACGACCGGCGCCTGGATGATTTTAGGGTGAAAAAAGGCCCCTTGTTTGCGAACCTCATCCTGGCCGATGAAATAAATCGCGCGCCCGCCAAAGTGCAATCGGCCCTGCTCGAAGCCATGCAGGAGAAACAGGTAACCATCGGCGACGAAACCTTCCCGCTCGACAAGCCCTTTCTGGTCATGGCCACGCAGAACCCGGTTGAGCAGGAGGGCACGTTTCCGTTGCCCGAGGCGCAGGTGGATCGCTTCATGCTCAAGGTATTCGTAGATTATCTGGAGAAACCGCAGGAGTTGGAAGTCATGCGGCGGATGGCCAACATGGAGTACGATTACGAGGTAAAAGCGCGGTTGGGCAAGCAGGATATTTTTGCTATCCAGCACGAGATAAACCGGGTCAATATCTCCGAAACGCTGGAGCGGTACATCATCGAACTGGTGTTTGCCACCCGCCGCCCGTTGCAATACGGCCTGAAAGACGAGGCCCGGTACATCCAGTTTGGGGCCTCGCCCCGAGCCAGTATTGCGCTGAATTTGGGGGCTAAAGCCCTCGCGTACTTCGACAACCGCGACTACGTTTTGCCCGAAGACATCAAGGAAATTGCCCCCGACGTGCTCAATCACCGGATTTTGCTCAACTACGAAGCCGAAGCGGATTCGATCACGACCCCGCAGGTGATCGACACGATTTTGCGGCGAGTGGCGATTGGACGTTAAGGTAGCGCCGACCTCTGGTCGGTGCCCGGCAGCCAACTAATTTGTAGGTCACCCGAACTCCGACCCGAGGGCGTCGCTACGTTTCATTTCAGCACATAACTCAACGCCTCTGCGTTTTCCTGAATCCAGTCGTGAATTTCGGTCACGATTTGCTTCATGCCAATCCGGGGTGCCCAGCCCGTCAGGGCCGTGACTTTTGCATTGTCGGTCACGTAAAGCCGGATGTCCGCCGTACGGTTTTCGACGATCGGATTGATCGGGATTGTTTTGCCCGTCACTTCCTGGCATAGGCGGGTCAGTTCCTGCAACGAGGCACTCACCTCGTTACCCCCACCAGCGTTCAGGATTTCGCCATTCACCGCATCAAGGTGATGTAGCTGCCAATCGACCAGCCGGTACAAATCGGCGACGTGGAGCATATCGCGGGTTTGCTTGCCGGTGCCGCCGTAGCCGATGTAAGCCAGTTGTTGTTCATAAAAATGCTTGGCGACCCACAGCACCATCACACCCTGATCGACTTTCCCCATTTGCCAGGGACCCGTAATCACCCCGCAGCGGTTGATGACCGTTTTGAGGCCGTAAAACTCATTGTATTCCTGGATAATCAACTCCGAGGCCAGTTTGGTTGCCCCGTACAGCGAGCGCGCGCCCTCCAACGGGAAATCCTCCGCAATTCCTTTGGCCGAAACCCCTCGCACCGACTGATCTTCCGCTAAGGCGAACCGGGTTGCCTGCTCGACAAAGGCCAGTTTTTCAATCGTTTTAATTGGGTACACCCGACTGGTGGAGAGGAATAAAAACGCCGCTTTGTGCCTTAGGGCGTAATTGAGGCAGTTGATCGTACCCAGCAGATTGGTGTTGATGAGGTAGTCGGGTGTGCCGTTTAGCCCGGCCAGCACGGAGGGTTCGGCGGAGGCCTCGATGACCACGTCGACGGGCGGCAAGGTGTCAAAATCCTCCTTCGAACGAATATCGCCGTGGACAAACTGTACCTCCGCTTTGGTCAGGCGGCTGAGGTTTAGCTCCGAACCCCGTCGTTTCAGGTTGTCGAGCGCACTAATTTGATAGCCTGGATAATTTGTCTTTAAAGCAACCGCCAGCGAAGAGCCGACGAATCCGGCCCCGCCGGTAATAAGAATGTTCATGAAATCGAATAAAAAGGATTTTTGGTAGTGGTCACAATTAGTTGATTTTGTCATCCTGAGGCACGAAGGATCTGGTTAGTGTGACTTATAAAGCCTGACGATAGCCAGCATTTCAAATATCCCCAACCAGATCCTTCCTGCGTCAGGATGACAAATAGTAACTACAAAAAAACCAGTACCCTTAACTGTATCCTTTCGTCCAGGTGCCATCCAGCAGCCGCCAGATATCCAACGGATTATTGTTTTTGAGTTCATCGGGCAGCAGGTTTTCGGGGAAATCCTGGTAGCAAACCGGGCGCGTAAATCGCCGGATGGCCGATGTGCCCACGGAGGTACTGCGGGAGTCGGTAGTGGCGGGGTACGGTCCGCCGTGTACCATCGCGTGGGCCACTTCCACCCCCGTTGGAAACCCGTTGATGACCACCCGACCCACTTTTGTTTCCAGGATTTCAATCAAATCGGCGTATTCGTTCAGATCGTCGGGCGTACCGTGTACGGTCGCTGTCAGGTGGCCATGCAAACTTCGGGCAAAAGCCAGGGTCTGCATTTTATCATCCGCCACGATGGTCAGGGAGGCCGGGCCGAATACTTCGTCCGTCAACTCGGGGTTAGCCATTGCAGTTTTCGCCGTGGTGCGTAGCAACTGAGCCGTTACCGCGCCTGATTCCACGGCGGGTGTGGAGGCCGTGAGTCGCTCCGTTCCGCTAACCCGTTGCAACTGCCCGATACCGCGCTCGTAGGCTTGACGAATGCCCCCGGTGAGCATAAAACCCGGAGCCGTCGCGCTTAGTTTTTCGGCAACGCTTCGGACAAACGGGGCCGTTTCGGGAAGATCCGGCACCACAAAAACACCCGGATTTGTGCAAAACTGCCCCACGCCCAGCGTAATCGAACCGGCCAGCGCCGAGGCCAGACTTTCACCGCGTTCACGAAGCGCACCGGGCAGGATAAAAACGGGATTCGTGCTACCCATCTCGGCGTAAACCGGGATTGGCTCAGGCCGACGCACGGCGGCATCGTAAAGCGCTTTGCCGCCCCGAAACGAACCCGTAAAGCCCACTGCCTTGAGCAATGGGTGTTGCACCAGCGTCATGCCCACTTCCGTACCGGCACCCTGCACCAATGAAAACACGCCGTCGGGCAAGCCGCAATTTTCCGCCGCCCGACTGATGGCCCCCGCCACCAGTTCGCAGGTTGCCGGATGCGCCGGGTGGGCTTTAAATATCACCGGGCAGCCCGCAGCCAACGCCGAGACGGTATCCCCGCCCGCCACCGAAAACGCCAGTGGAAAATTGCTCGCCCCAAATACGCCTACTGGCCCCAGGGGGCGTTGCATTTGCCGTAAATCGGGTTTGGCGGCGGGCAAACGGGCGGGTTGCGCCGTGTCGATGCGGGCATCGAGCCAGGAACCTTCGCGCAGGAGTTCGGCAAAAAGACGCAATTGGCCCACGGTTCGGCCCCGTTCGCCTTGCAAACGGGCTTCGGGTAAGGCTGTTTCGGCGGCAGCCGTTTGAATCAATTCGTCACCGAGAGACAGGATTTCAACGGCGATTTTTTCGAGAAAATCAGCTTTCTCAACGCCTGATTTTCTTCGGTAACTTTCAGACGCTACCGCCGCTTTTTCTACGGCCCGAGCCACTTCGTCCAGTGTGGCTTCGTGAAAAATCAGGGGTAGTTTTTCACCCGTAGCCGGATTTATACCCTGGAAAATCTGAGCGCCGGCGGCACTTCGTTCGTAGCCAATAAAATGTTGTCCAGTCATGGTGGGAGGGTGGTCTGAACTTTGATTGGCCTGGATTAAAGGGTTTCCAGAATAAAAAACCCAGAAATTAAAAATCAGGAATCACCAATCCTGTTAATTCGTCAATCCGGGCCAATCAAGGTTCAGACGATTTAGTTAACGACATTGACAAGGGTACCGATGGGCGAGATGGTGATTCTGATCTCGTCGCCTGCTTGCAGGGTGAAGTCGTTGCCGGGTACGACGCCCGTGCCGGTCATCAGGAAGCAGCCCTGGGGAAAGGAACATTCGCGAAAAAGGAACTCCACCAATTCATCGAAGCGACGTTTGATGCGGTCAATCGTGACGTCCCCGGCAAACACCCCGGCTCCGGCCCGGCGGATTTCCAGGCTGATTTTTGTCGTCATCGGCAGGGGTTCATCGGTCACGAAAATGCCCGGCCCCAGCCCGGCGCAACGATCGTACACTTTGGCCTGGGGCAAATACAAGGGGTTTTCGCCTTCGATGCTGCGCGAACTCATGTCGTTGCCGATGGTGTACCCGACGATTTTGCCCGAGGGTGAAATCACCAGCGTCAGTTCCGGTTCGGGCACGTCCCAGGTCGAATCTTTGCGAATATTCACCTTTCCACCCGGCCCCACGGCGCGGTGGGCGGTGCCTTTGAAGAAGAGTTCGGGCCGTTCGGCATCGTACACTTTATCGTAAAACGTACTCCCGCCCGACTCCTCCGACTCTTCCATCCGGGCGAGTTTGCTGCGTTGGTAGGTCACGCCCGCCGCCCAGATTTCCTGGCTGCCGATTGGCGCATCGAGGGGTTGTAACGCCATCCATTCGGCCCCACCAACGGGTTGAAGGCGGTCTTTTTCAGACTTGAGATAGGTCGCCAGATCATCGCGCACGAGCAGCGCATCCCATTCGTCTTCGAGTTGGTAGGCAAAATTGTCGTACTGAAGAATCGCGCCGGAGGAATTTTTGTAGAGATGCATAAAAGATAAGAGAAAGGCCCCCAACCGACCCGTCGGACCGCCCCGAAGGGGGCTTTTTATAGGTTAACAAAAGAAAACCCCCTTCGGGGCGGTCCGACGGGTCGGTTGGGGGCCTTAGGCTTTCACCCGCTTCAGTCGCACGTTTTCGGCGGGGCGAATGATGAGGGGTACTTTTTCAACTTTTACCGAACTACTGTCCAACCCAAACCATTTGTCCTCGGAATTGGTAAACGATTTGATGAAAAAGTAAGCCTCCATCGTCACTCGTTCGAAGAAGGGTAATTCATTTTCGTAAGAAAGAAATTTTTCGAGGACGACAAACCGGAAGTCACCGATGACGTTCTGTTTGCTCAACGATTCGTACCGGCTGGTGATGTCTACTTCTTTGTTCATGACCAGGTCTTCGATGACCTTTCTGAAGTAAAGATTGATCCGTTGCTCAACCCGAAACCCTAATTTGAACGTCACCTTGATGATGTCATCGGCTTCGATGATATTCACTTTGTACTCCATCGTGTACGGATCGTCGAGTGTATCGACGTGAACAAACCAGTAGATATCGGCGCGTTTGGGGCGTTTCTGGAAAATGGAATAAATGATTTTCGACTCAATTTCATTGGCCCTGGAGGCATTACTCATGAAGACCAGATGGGTGGCGTATTTGGGAATACTTTTGTCATGGCTGAGATCGCGGAGCGGCTCGATGTATTGATCGAGTTTAACATACTCCGTCAAGCGGGCTTTGATCTTGAAGGCTCGGAGCCAGATAATCATGACCCCCGCCATCAACGAGGCAATCAACATCGAAACCCAACCGCCAGCGGTGAATTTGAGCAGGTTCGCCGTTAAAAAGGAGCCTTCGATGATCAGATAGCCAACCAGAAACAGGAGAACGAAGTAGAAATTGTAGCGGTGGGAGTACAGGTAATAAGCCATCATCAGGGTATTCATCAACATGGTCAGGGTAATGGCCAAACCATACGCTGCCTCCATCCGCGATGATTCCTTAAAATAAAACACCACCCCGATACAACCCAGCCAAAGCAACCAGTTGATACTCGGCACGTACAATTGCCCCTTTTGATCAGAGGGAAAAACCAGGCGTACCTTCGGCCAGAAGTTGAGGCGAATTGCTTCGGAAATCAGAGTAAATGAGCCTGAAATCATGGCCTGACTGGCGATGATGGCCGCCAAGGTTGCAATAATAACGCCCGGTAGCAAAAACCAGTCGGGCATCAACTCATAGATGGGCTTGCGGCCCTGGAGAAGTTGTCCCTGCTGTTCGAGTAACCAGACGCCCTGGCCGAAATACTGCAACAGCAGGCAGGTTTTTACGAAAACCCAACTGACGCGAATGTTGGCCCGCCCGGTGTGACCCATATCCGAGTAGAGTGCTTCGGCACCCGTCGTACAGAGAAAAATAGCCCCCAGTAACCAGAACCCACCCGGATATTCAACCAAAAGCTGGTAGGCGTAGAGCGGATTAACGGCCCGTAGGATGGTCCAGTCGCGGGCTACCCAAATAACGCCCAGTGTACCCAACATGGAGAACCATACCATCATGATGGGGCCAAAGGAGCGACCCACCACTTTCGTTCCCAAGGCCTGCACCAAAAAGATGAGCGTGAGAATGGCCAGGACAATCGGCAGAATAAACCGCTCTAATTCGGGATAACGCAGTTCGAGTCCCTCAACGGCAGAAGCCACCGAAATGGGTGGGGTAATGATGCCATCGGCCAGTACGGTGGCGCCCCCGATAATGGCCGGAATAGTCAGCCACTTAGCATGGCGGCGCACCAGGGTGTAGAGGGAAAAAATTCCGCCTTCACCCCGGTTGTCGGCCCGAAGCACCAGAATGACGTATTTTACTGTCGTTTGAAGTGTCAGTGTCCAGAAAATGCAGGATAAACTCCCCACGACCAATTCAGGACTAATCACCGATTGACCAATAATCGCCGACATCACATAAAGCGGCGAGGTTCCGATGTCGCCGTAAATGATCCCCAGCGCCACCAGCGACCCCGCCGCCGTGACTTTATCAGAATGTTTTTTTCGGTCTTCCATGCCTGGATGAATCACGTTTCCAACGTCGGAAAACGTCTTTTTAATGGAGGCACAAAGTTAACCGAATTCCCAAAAGGGCAAGCCAAACTACTTTTTTCTTAGCGCTTGGAGCTGCCAAACAAATAGCCGATGGTCAGGCCGAGGCTGGCGTTGCGGAGGGTAGTGTTACCGCCGCCGGGCGCTAAGTCGGCCAGACCGAAGTTGTAGTTAGCCCCGAGGAGTAAACCGCCAATTTCTGCTCCAATTGCTAAACTGCCGCCAAAATCAGTCTGCTTGAAATCGCCTCCGTCATTGCCGTACTTGATGTCGGTTGTTGCTTCAACGCCACTGGTTTTAATGTTCTTTTGCCCACCAATACCCACGGCTGCGTAGGGACCAAGCCCCCCGAACAACCGCACTGTATTGCCAAGATTGATCTTGAGCAGTGCCAAAATGGGCACCTCGATGTAGAGCGGACTATATGTGGCATCTAAATTGAGTGTGGATCCGATGCTCGAAAAGTCATTTTTTGTGTTGTACCCTTTGCTACTCAACAGCACGGCGGGTTGTATAGAAAAATGGCGGCTGATGCCCAGGTCGGCCAACGCGCCCGCCTGCCAGGCCACCCTCGGGTTATACGAAGCTGCGCCTTTACTCGAACTAATAACCCTGGATGAAGTAAGGCCCGCCTTAACGCCGAAGCGAACCTGCGCCTGGGCCGACAAACTGATGAGTAACGCAAAAAGTAGTACGAGGGGAAGGGTTCGTTTTTGCATGAGCTGATGGTTTTTAAATGAGTTGATGAAGAAATTACCCGCTGTCACCAATCATTTAAAATTTAGTGCCACGTGCCCATACCTACGGAACGTAGACGCTTAGCGGTTTACATCGCCCAACAAAAACCCGACCGTCAGGCCCAGGCTGGCATTGCGGATTTTAACGTCACTGTCTTCCGCGAGTATATTGGCTAACCCCCGATTGTAATTGACGCCAACGATCAGTTTGCCAAATTCGACGCCAAGAGCCACGCTGCCGCCGTAGTCGATGCGTTTGAGGTCGGCGGCGTTGGTATTCCCGAATGTAATATCTGTTTTGCTGTCTCCTAACCCGGAAGCGGTGTATTTACCGCCTACGCCCACCGCGACGTAGGGGCCAACCCCGGCGTAAATTCGGAACGTATCGCCGAGATTGATTTTTGCCAGAGCCAACACGGGGATTTCGACGTACAAAGGTTCGTAGGTGTATTTTATCGAAATACCGTTGCCCGCGTCATACGTGCTTTGGAAACCCTTGCTGCTCAACAACACAGCGGGTTGCACCGAGAAATTCCGGTGAATCCCCACATCGGCCAACAAGCCCGCCTGCCAGGCAAGCCGTCCGTTCGGTAGCGCCTTCGGTTCGTAGCCAAACTGGTTGTTGGAAATCAGGAACGTGGACGAATTCAATCCCCCTTTCACGCCAAAACGGATTTGGGCTGCCGCCGAATATGCTGAGAGTAGGGCGATAACGAGCAAGGAAATTTTGGATAGTTTTTGCATGGCTGAAGAGGGTTATGTGGTGGGTACTTATTAACCAAGCTGTTGGTGGTTCGCTATACGGTTCACTATCAGGTTTTTAATCAATAATCAGTAGCCAGCTAACTTTATCAACGACTACTTAGTGGCCGGTAAGCCCGCCGCCGACCAGGCTTGAAAACCCCCTTTTAAGTCGTAAACGGTTTTGTAACCTTGCTTGGTCAGCCAGTCGGCGGCGGCCCGGCTGCGGCCACCCACCTGGCAGTACACGAAAACGGGGCGCGATTTATCGAGTTTAGCAGCCAGAACTTCAAATTGCTCGCTGCGGTAATCAACGTTGCGGGCACCCTTGAGGTGGCCTTTTTCAAACTCCTCCGGCGTACGCACATCCACCAGTTGAACTTGCGGCGTAGCGGCCAGGGTCTGAGCAAAATCGGCGGCGGGAATGACTTGCTGAGCCAGCGCAACCCGACTCAGCGCGGTTAAAATCACAAGGAACAGGGCTGTTTTCATCGCGACGTTTGTACAAAAGTTGGGAGGAAGATAAAAGGTTTAGTCCGATGTTCCACGCTTTTTCCGTTATTTTGCACTGACATTTGTCCTCCCTCCCGAATTTTCTAACCCAAAACTACCCTTCCCGACATGAGTACAATCCAGTACGTTCACGCCCGGCAAATCCTCGACTCGCGTGGCAATCCAACAATCGAAGTAGACGTTCGCACCGATAATGGCTTTCTGGGCCGGGCCGCTGTCCCTTCCGGCGCTTCGACGGGTGCGCACGAGGCGGTTGAATTGCGCGATGACGATAAAAAAGTGTACGTCGGCAAAGGTGTACTGAAGGCGGTTGAAAACGTCAACGAGGTTATTTATCCCGAAATTCTGGGCATCTCCGTTTTCGAGCAAAACCTGATCGACAAGTTGATGATTGACCTCGACGGGACGGCCAACAAAGCGAAACTTGGGGCCAACGCTATTTTGGCGGTATCGCTGGCGGTGGCCAAAGCGGCGGCGCAGGAGGCCGGATTGCCGCTGTTTCGCTACCTCGGCGGGGTCAACGCCAATACGTTGCCCGTGCCGATGATGAACATCCTCAACGGAGGTTCGCACGCCGACAATTCCATTGATTTTCAGGAATTTATGGTAATGCCCGTCAAAGCGGATACCTTCTCGCAGGCGCTCCGCATGGGTACGGAAGTATTTCACACGCTGAAAGGCGTACTCAAATCGAAAGGCTACTCGACCAACGTGGGTGACGAGGGCGGTTTTGCTCCCAACATTAAATCGAACGAGGAGGCTATCGAGATCGTCCTGCAAGCCATTGAAAAGGCGGGTTACAAGCCGGGCGAGGATATTTTTATCGCCATGGACGCCGCCGTTTCTGAGTTTTACGACGCCAAAACCGGGCTGTACACCTTCAAGAAATCGGACGGGAAGCAATTGAACTCGCACGAGATGGCCGCGTACTGGAAAACCTGGGCGGATCAATACCCCATCATCTCCATCGAGGACGGCATGGCCGAAGACGACTGGGATGGCTGGGTCGAACACACTCGTTTGCTGGGTGCGCAAATTCAGTTGGTGGGCGACGATTTGTTTGTGACCAACGTGAAACGCGTGCAGGAAGGTATCGACAAAGGCGTGGCCAATGCAGTTTTGGTGAAAGTAAACCAAATTGGTTCGCTGACCGAAACCATTGATACCGTCAATCTGGCGAAGCGCAACAGCTACAAAACGATCATGTCGCACCGCTCGGGCGAAACCGAAGATTCGACCATCGCCGACCTGGCCGTAGCCCTCAACACGGGTCAGATCAAAACCGGTTCCGCGTCGCGCTCCGACCGCATGGCCAAGTACAACCAGTTGCTCCGCATCGAAGAAGAACTCGGCGAAACCGCCTACTTCCCAGGAGTTAATTTCTAAATAATGCTGAACTTCAAAGAATGCTGAATGCTGAATTATGAATGCTGAATAAAAACGGGCGTGTCTGACATTCAGCATTCATAATTCAGCATTCATAATTCTCCCATGCTCCGACGCCTTCGTTCCCTCAACTTTTACTGGATGACCGGCATGGGTTTGCTGGCGTGGATGCTTTTTTTCGATGCCAACGACCTCATCACGCAGGCACGAACCTGGTGGAAACTGCAACAGCTACGTCAGGAGCAGGATTATTACAGCGAACAGATTAAGCAAGTGGAGCGCGAACGGCGTGAGGTGATGGGTACGCCCAGGTTGGTCGAGAAATTTGCCCGCGAAAAATATTTAATGAAAAAGCCGGAAGAAGAGGTTTTTGTTATCGTGAATGAGAATAACGAGCCATTGGAAAAATAAACGAATTCCTGCCAATCAGTTCCATGGTCAACGTGCTCTTCGTGTGCTTAGGCAACATTTGTCGCTCCCCGATTGCCGAGGCGACGTTTCGACAAATGGTCGACGAACGCGGGTTGACCGACCACATCCAATGCGACTCGGCGGGTACCCACAACTACCACATTGGCGATTTACCCGACGCGCGCACCCGTCGGAACGCCGAACTTCACGACCTGATCCTTACGCACCGCTGCCGTCGCCTGACCGGTAGTGACTTCAGCAAGTTCGACCACATCATCGGCATGGACGAGAGCAATATTCAAAATATTCGCGCCATTGCATACAAAGCCACGGGCCAGTATCCATCGGACGAACAGGTCTTTCTGCTTCGGAAATTTGATCCCGATTCGGCCACATTTGAGTCCATTCCCGACGTGCCCGATCCGTACTACGAAGAGGATGCTTTCTTCGAGAAAGTCTACCAAATCGTCCGGCGGTGCAACGAGTATTTACTGAACTTCCTGGTCAAAAGGTACAGTTTAGCCCCTGTACCCCAAGGCGCTCATCGCACCAACCAGCCGGTCTGATTAAAAGCGGTTTCGGCGAACCGCCCTACAATTTTTTATGAACAAAAAAGTCATTCTCCTCATCCTCGATGGTTGGGGAATTCCCAAAAAGGGCGAGGAAGCTCGTTCAGCCATCGCCGCCGCCAACACCCCTTTTATGGATTCGCTCTACGGCCAGTACCCGCACAGTACGCTCGAAGCCAGTGGTTTAGCGGTCGGTTTACCCGTTGGACAAATGGGAAATTCAGAAGTTGGCCACACGAATCTGGGGGCCGGTCGGGTGGTGTACCAAAATCTGGTGCGCATCAACAAAGCCGCCGAGGAGGGTACGCTGGCCACCGAGCCGGTATTAGCTGAGGCGCTGAATTACGCCAAACAGAACGACCGCAACGTTCATTTTATCGGCTTGGTGTCCAATGGCGGGGTGCATTCCCACATCAACCATCTCAAGGCCCTTTGCTCAACAGCGCACCAAACCGGGCTGGAAAACGTCTTCATCCACGCCTTCACCGACGGGCGCGATACCGACCCAAAATCAGGCTTGGGCTTTTTAACCGACCTTCAGCAACACCTCGACCAGACCACGGGGCGGATCGCGACGGTTATCGGGCGATATTACGCCATGGACCGCGACAATCGGTGGGAACGGGTAAAACTGGCCTACGGCGCAATGGTCGACGGCATCGGAACGCCCACGCCGGATATTCCGGCGGCTATCCGAGCGTCGTACGCCGCTGAGGTAACGGATGAATTTATCAAGCCGCTCGTCGTCACTGATGCCGACGGTTCGCCCGTCGCGCGGATCAGCGACGGTGATGTCGTGCTTTGCTTTAATTTCCGCACCGACCGGGGCCGTGAGATTACCCAGGCACTCACGCAACAGGATTTCCCCGAAATGGGAATGAAAAAACTGGATTTGTATTACCTCACCATGACGGGCTACGACAAAGATTTCGTGGACGTACACGTGATCTTCGACGACAGCAACCTTAAAAACACGCTGGGGGATGTACTGTCCGTGTTTGGTAAAAAGCAAATTCGTATTGCCGAAACCGAAAAGTATCCCCACGTCACGTTCTTCTTTTCGGGCGGACGCGAAGAGCCATTTGCGGGCGAAACCCGTTTGCTTTGCCCCTCGCCCAAAGTGGCTACGTATGACCTGAAACCCGAAATGAGCGCCGATGCCATTCGCGATGCCATTGTTCCTGAACTGGAAAAAGGAGAGGTGGATTTTGTGTGCCTCAATTTTGCCAACCCCGACATGGTCGGTCACACGGGCGTGTTTGATGCCGTTGTGAAAGCCTGTGAAACCGCCGATACCGACGCCCAGGCCGTCGTTACCGCCGCTTTGCAGTACGGGTACACCAGCATTATCATTGCCGATCACGGCAACGCCGAGTACATGATCAACGACGACGGTAGCCCGCATACCGCCCACACGACTAACCTGGTGCCCTGCATTCTGGTTGACAATACGTATCGTCAACCCATCAAATCGGGCAAACTGGCTGACATTGCGCCAACCATCCTCGAACTCATGGGTTTGCCTAAACCGGCGGAAATGACCGGAACGAGTCTGCTTTGAGCGCTATCCCGGTACGGTCTTGAAACTGCCCACGACTGGATTCTGTTAGAGTATTGCCATGAAGAAATTGCTTATTCCTGTTTTAGCGTTGCTGGCGGCTTGCTCGCAACCGCAGGCCGAACGTCAAACTGAAACCTACTTTGACCCGAACGCCTTTCTGTCGGCGCAGACGGCGGCTTTGAATGCTCAGAAACCGCTTTTAAGCAAGACGATTGCCGTGGGCGATCAGCCCGAAACGCACCAGACCCGCGAGGTAGACTGGGCAAAAGAATTGCAATTATTTGAACAGCTTAACTTGAATAAACCCGCTTTCGCCGGTAGTTACATCGTCGAAGAAATCTCCAAAACCACCACGACGTACCGGTTGAAATCCGGCGAAGACTTGCCGGTGCATTACCTGGAGGTCATTCGGGACGAGAAAAGTAGCCAGCCCTTGAAAGTGAAAGCCACGTTGCGCACGAAAAATTACCTGTACGAATCGGAGCGTAACCTTAATTTTACCTGTGTAAATGGGCGCTTGGTCAGCTACGAAATTGAGGGCTTTCAACGGCTCTTTTTTAGCGATCCCGATCCATTTCACATTGAAGGTCGAATCCTTTAATACAAACCTGTTTTTGTCATCCTGAGGCACGAAGGATGACAAAACGTTTATTCTCTGAAACCCTAAACAGCTTCAACAAAGCGCCCCTTCCGAGGTCGGAAGGGGCGCTTTGGTTTTAAATAGCCTATCTGTTCGGTTAAAGCATCCCGATAAACTGGTCGAAAAGGTAGCGCGCATCGTGCGGTCCGGGGCAGGCCTCCGGGTGGTACTGCACCGAAAATGCGGGCTGATCCGTGCGGCGAATCCCCTCGATGGTACCGTCATTGAGGTTGAGGTGGGTCACCTCCACGTTGGGGTGTTCGGCGATCTCTTTTCCGCTCACGGCGAAACCGTGGTTTTGGGAAGTCACCTCGCAATGACCCGTTAGCAGGTTCTTAACCGGGTGGTTCAGCCCCCGGTGGCCGTGGTGCATTTTGTACGTTGAAATACCACTCGCCAAACCCAACAACTGGTGGCCCAGGCAAATTCCGAACAGCGGTTTCCCGATTTCCAGCAAGCCCTGCACGGTTTCGACCGCGTAATTCATCGCCGCCGGGTCGCCGGGTCCATTCGAGATAAAAAATCCGTCGGGTTTCCAGGCCGCCACTTCCTGGGCGGTCGTTTTTGCCGGAAAAATTTTACAGTAGCTATCGCGGCTCACGAAGTTTTCCAGGATACTTTTTTTGATTCCGTAGTCTAAAACGGCAATTCGATGGCGGGCGGAAGGATTGCCAAACTCATACGCGTTCTCCGTGCTGACCTGTGAAGCCAGTTCGAGACCATTCATGGGCGGGACTTTCACTAATTCAGTCTGCAAGTCGTTTTCATCTAGAATTTCTGACGAAATAATGCAGTTCATCGCACCTTGCTGGCGAATATGCCGCACCAGTTGGCGCGTATCCACTTCACTGATTCCGACGATATTGGCGCGTTCAAAATACTCCTGCAACGAAAAATCCGCCAGAGACCGCGAGTGAATGGGTGAAAACTGATTGCAGATCATCCCGCTGATTTTCACCCCCGCCGACTCTTCTTCGGCCCCAAGCATCACTCCGTAATTCCCAATGTGGGCGTTGGTGTTCACAATAACTTGACCGAAATAAGAAGGATCGGTGTAGATTTCCTGGTAGCCGGTCATACCCGTGTTGAAGCATATTTCACCGCCGTGCGTACCCGTTTGACCGAGGGCTTTGCCACGAAACACCGTGCCATCTTCGAGCAATAAAAGCGCTTGCTGAGATTTTTTCATGAATTGATTGGAAAGACCTGAGTCGGATTGGGCCGTAAAAAAGGGCTTCGACCGAAAAGTCAAAGCCCTTTTTTACGGCGATGGTTCATTGAATTTAGGCTTCTTTTTCTTTTTGCTCTTCGCCGTTAGCCGGAGTTTCAGGCTCAGTCGGCGGGGCTATTTCTTCAGCAGGCGTGATATCGGCGGCAGCAACTGGAGCCGCTTCAGGAAGCGTTTCCGCAACCGGAACCACTGGAGCTACCGTTACACTCGCATCCGACTTCTTGCCCCCGCGACGTCCGCGACGGGTTTTCTTCTCGGGAGCGGCGTTGAGCAATGTTTCGTTGAAATCGACCAGTTCGATCAGGCAAATGTCGGCATTATCGCCCAACCGGTTTCCCAGTTTGATGATCCGGGTATAACCACCGGGGCGGCTGGCTACCTTCTCGGCAACAACGCTGAAAAGCTCTTTTACCGCTTCTTTGCTTTGCAGATAGCTAAACACGGTCCGACGCGAATGCGTGGTGTCGTCCTTTGAGCGGTTGATGAGCGGCTCCGCGTACTTGCGAAGTTCCTTCGCTTTAGCCAACGTGGTCTGAATTCGTTTACTCAGAATCAGTGACGCCGTCATGTTTGAAAGCATGGCGGAGCGGTGGGAGGCCGTGCGGCCTAAGTGATTGTCTTTTTTTCCGTGACGCATGGTTCGTAAGTAGCGGTTAAGTTGGCAGGGGCAGCCTTTTCTGCCGACTCACCTATTACGATAAAACTAAAAATTAGAATCGAGTGGCTGCTTTTTCGATTACGATCAATCCTCTTCGAGACGATATTTAACAACGTCCATTCCGAAGGTAAGGTTTTTGTCGGCAACAAGTTGCTCCAATTCCGTCAGTGACTTTTTACCGAAATTGCGAAATTTCATCATGTCCGAAATTTCCAATTTCACCAAATCGCCGAGTGTACGAACGTCGGCTGATTTCAGGCAGTTGTAAGCCCGAACGGACAGGTCAAGATCGGCCAGCGACGTTTTGAGTAATTTCCGCATGTGCAGCATTTCCTCATCGACCACGTTGTCTTCTTCCGTTTTAGCCGTATCAAACGTCATCGTTTGATCGCTAAACAGCATAAAGTGTTGGATCAGAATGTGGGCTGCGCCCTTCAAGGCCTCCTCCGGGTGAATAGAACCGTCGGTCTCGATGTCAAGCACCAGCTTTTCATAGTCCGTTTTCTGCTCGACCCGCGTGTTTTCGATGCTGTATTTTACGTTTTTAATGGGCGTAAAAATGGCATCAATCGCAATGTGCCCAAAAGGTTGCTCGGTATTGCGAGGCTCATCGGCCGGTACGTAACCGCGTCCTTTCTCAATAATAAGCTCAAGGTCAAGCTCTTTTGAATCATCAAGATGGAAAATTTCCAACTCAGGATTCAGGATTTGAAAGTACGGAGTAAACTTAGCGATGTCACCCGCTTTAAACACCGTTTGATTTTTTACCTTAATGTTGATTCTGTTATCCAACACTTCTGACGCCTGACGGAAACGAACCTGCTTCAGGTTCAGAATGATTTCCGTTACGTCTTCCATGACCCCTTCAACGGACGAAAACTCGTGAAGAACCCCCGACAAACGAACCGACGTGATGGCGTAGCCTTCCAACGACGAGAGTAAAATCCGGCGCAAGGCGTTGCCAATGGTTACTCCGTACCCTTTTTCGAGGGGCTTAAACTCAAATGTCCCGCGAAAGTCGTCGGCTTTTTCCATGACCACCTTGTCGGGCATTTGGAACGCTAATATTGACATAGAGAGTGGTTTTTGCTTAGTTGTAGAAAAGTCAGAGCCTTGATTTTCAGAGCGAAAACAAGGCTCAGACGTAACGTAAACTTTCAGTCAGAAAGTTTCGGCGGCTTACTTCGAGTACAATTCGACGATGGCCTGCTCGTTGAAATTCTCCGGGATTTGGTCGCGCTCAGGAAAACTGATGAACTTACCCGTCATTTGGCTGTTGTCCCATTCCAACCAGTTGAATCGCTTCGTGTTTTTTCCGGCCAGACTATCGCTGATGGTTTCAAGCGATTTTGACTTTTCACGAACGGCTACCAGTTGACCAGGTTTGAGCGAATAGGAAGGAATATTAACAAGTTCCCCATCGACGATGATGTGATTGTGTGATACCAGCTGGCGGGCGGCGCGGCGCGTAGGGGCAATACCCAGGCGGTACACGGTGTTGTCCAAACGGGCTTCGCAAAGTCTAAGCAAGTTCACACCAGTAATACCGTCCTTAATCGCGGCTTTGTGAAACAAGTTTTCAAATTGCCGCTCCAGAATACCGTACGTGTATTTTACCTTTTGCTTTTCCTGCAATTGCAGGGCGTATTCTGATTTTTTACCCCGGCGACCTTTGCCGTGCATACCGGGGGCGTAATTCTTGCGACTAAGCGCTTTGCTGTTGCCGAGAATCGGCTCACCAAACTTTCGCGAGATTTTAGATTTTGGACCCGTGTAACGTGCCATTCTTGTATAGTTTGAGTTGCCGGGCTTTAAGCATCCGACAAGGTAATTGTTTGGTTGAACATGGCCGTAAGGGGGTAATTACCAACCAACCTTACCAGCGTTGACTACTTAAACGCGGCGACGCTTAGGGGGACGGCAACCATTGTGCGGCATTGGTGTGATGTCTTTGATGACCATCACTTCAATACCCGCGTTTTGAATCGTACGAATTGCCGATTCCCGGCCCGCGCCCGGCCCTTTCACAAAAACCTCCGCTTTGCGCATTCCCGCTTCGTGAGCCACCTGAGCGGCATTGGAAGCGGCCGTTTGTGCGGCATAGGGGGTGTTTTTTTTGGAACCTTTGAATCCCATCTTACCCGCCGATGCCCAGGAAATTACCTGACCAGCATTGTTGGTGATGGAAATAATGATGTTGTTGAACGTAGCCTTGATGTGTACCTGGCCAACGGGTTCAACCGTTACGACGCGCTTTTTAGCTTTATCTTTCCGTTTTGCCTGAGCCATTTTTCGATTGGGAATACGAATTAGGAATTAAGAATTAGTTGAGTCAGGCTTTTTAATTCCTAATTCGTAATTCCTAATTCCCAATTGTTATTTAGTTGCCTTCTTCTTGTTTGCTACCGTCTTACGCTTGCCTTTGCGGGTACGGGAGTTGTTCTTAGTTTTCTGCCCCCGCACGGGTAGCCCTTTCCGGTGGCGTAAACCCCGGTAGCTACCAATGTCCATCAGGCGTTTAATATTGAGCTGAACTTCCGAGCGTAACGCGCCTTCAGTTTTAAACTCGTTACCAATCAGAGTACGAATCGCACTGGCTTCATCGTCGTTCCATTCAATCGCTTTTTTGTCACGATTGATACCCGCCCGGTCCAGAATAGTTTGAGCAGTGCTACGGCCAATACCGTAGATGTAAGTGAGGGCAATTTCGCCGCGCTTTTTATCGGGAATGTCAACCCCTGCAATTCTCGCCATAGCTTTAGATTAACCTTGTCTTTGTTTGAATTTCGGGTTCTTCTTGTTGATTACGTAAAGTTTCCCCTTGCGACGGATGATTTTGCAATCCGCGCTACGCTTTTTAATGGAGGCTTTTACTTTCATGATTTTTTCAAATTTGAGTTGACAAATCCAAAGAGTCAACTCGCGAAATACACCTACTTGTAGCGGTAAACAATCCGGGCCTTCGATAAATCGTAAGGCGACATTTCTAATTTCACTCGATCTCCAGGCAGAATTTTAATATAGTTCATCCGCATTTTGCCGGAGATATGCGCGATAACTTCGTGTTTATTTTCGAGTTGTACCCGAAACATTGCGTTTGAGAGTGCTTCCAGTATGGTCCCGTCCGTTTGGATGGAATTTTGTTTGGGCATATAAATTCGTTAAGCGATTGCCAGGCTACGACTGGATAATACTTCTTCAATGTATTCAAAGGTCGTCAATATTTCTGGCTGGCCTTTTCGTACCGCAACCGTGTGCTCATAATGGGCCGAAGGTTTGTGGTCGGACGTGCGGATGGTCCAACCATCGGCTTCCTGAACTACGTTCTTCTTGCCAAGATTAATCATTGGCTCAATGGCGATGACCATTCCCTCCTGCAATTTAGGCCCCTGACCGCGCCGACCGAAATTAGGCACCTCGGGGCTTTCGTGCAGATATTTACCGACACCGTGCCCTACCAATTCGCGTACAACTCCGTAGCCAAACGACTCAACGTAGCTCTGAACGGCGTATCCGATATCGCCAATCCGTCCTCCATTCACTGCCTTTTCGATTCCCTTAAACAACGATTCGTACGTACGTTTCAAGAGTGCTTTTACTTCAGGCCGTATTTCTCCGACGGGGTACGTGTAGGCACTATCAGCATGAAATCCGTTCAACAAGACACCGCAGTCGATTGAAATGATGTCCCCTTCTTTCAAAACATATTTACCGGGAAACCCATGCACTACCGCGTCATTAACTGAAATACACAATGACGCCGGGAATTTATTATACCCCTTAAACGAAGGTACTCCACCCTGGTCGCGAATAAACTCCTCCGCTACCTGGTCGAGTTCTTTCGTTGTGACTCCTGGTTCAATCAAACGAGCCACTTCGGCGTGAGCCTTGCCGAGTACCTGACCACTAACTTTGATCCGTTCGATCTCTTCGTCAGTCTTCAGATAAATCAGCTTTTTAGATGGTTGTGACACTTTCAGTTCTACCTTTTACCCGGCCTGATTTCATTAATCCTTCGTACCGACGCATGAGCAGATAACTCTCAATCTGCTGCAAGGTATCGAGCACCACACCCACCAGAATCAGCAAGGAAGTTCCCCCAAAAAACTGGGCAAATCCCCGCGACATACCGAATAGGTTAGCGATGGCGGGCAAAATTGCCACGATTGCCAACATAAAAGCGCCCGGTAACGTGATCCGGTCGAGTATTGTACCAATATACTCCGACGTTGCCATGCCGGGTTTCACGCCCGGAATGAACCCTCCGCCCCGCTTCATATCATCGGCAATCTGCTGAGGATTCACCGAAATAGCGGTGTAGAAAAACGTAAATATGATAATCAGAAAGGCAAACAAGAGGTTGTATTGCCAAGTCGTGTAATCAGCGAAAGATTGCGCCACTGAAGCCGCAAAATCGCTTTGCTCCGCAAACAAATTCCCAACCAAATTAGGAATAAACATGAGTGCCTGAGCAAAAATAATAGGCATGACCCCGGCGGCGTTCAACTTCAAGGGAATGTATTGTCGTTGGCCACCTGCCACCTTATTACCGATTACTTGTTTGGCGTACTGTACCGGAATCCGCCTTACAGCCTGGGTAAGCATCACGGCACCCATCACGACAAAGTACAACACAACGAGTTCAATAATGAAAATCAAAGCGCCTGACGTACCCCGCGCACCAGCCTCCTGCACAATCGCTTCGGGGAAACGCGACACGATACCAATCATAATCAACAACGAGATACCGTTTCCAATTCCCTTATCCGTAATTCGTTCCCCCATCCACATACAAAAGACGGTACCCCCTACCAGAATGACGGTCGAATAAACCGTAAAAAAACCACGGTCAACCAACAACGCTTCGGCGGCAATTTGAGATTGGGTGTACGTAATGGCTTGGGCTGCCGTAACAAATATGGTTAGTACCCGGGTAATCTGATTCAGTTTCTTACGACCTGATTCCCCGTCTTTCTGCATTTTCTGAAAGTACGGTAATGCAATTGTCAGCAATTGAATGGCAATTGAAGCCGAGATGTAGGGCATAATCCCTAACGCAAACACGGAAGCATTGGAAAAAGCGCCCCCCAAAAACGTATCCAACAATCCCAATAATCCGCCTTGCTCTTTGCCCAACTTGGTCGCATCTACTCCAGGCAGTACAATAAATGCACCCAGGCGGTAAACCGTAATAAACAATAATGTATTGAAAATGCGCGTACGCAATTCATCAATAGAAAAAATGTTCTTGAAGGTGGTGATTAGCTTTTCCATTCTGAAGTCTGTTCAGGTTCTCCCCCGTCGTTTATCAAATTCCAGACCAAAATTTACACCTTGATTGCCTTACCGCCTGCTTTCTCAATGGCTTCAATGGCGGAAGCCGAGAACCCATTCGCCTGTACTTCAACAGCCGCATTGATATCTCCCCGATTCAGTATTTTAACCAGGTCTTTTTTGCCAATAAGTCCGTTGTTGCGCAACAATCCTATATCGATTACACTCGCATTGGTTTTCTCAAAGAGTGCCTGAATGACATCGAGATTGATCGCTTTATATTCGACCCGATTGATGTTTTTAAACCCAAATTTAGGAACCCGGCGCTGGAGTGGCATTTGCCCCCCTTCAAAACCACGCTTCCGGCTATAGCCCGAGCGGGATTGTGCTCCTTTATGTCCACGGGCGGAAGTGCCTCCCAAACCGGAACCCGCACCCCGACCGACGCGCTTTCTTTCTTTCACCGAACCAGAGGCTGGCTTCAACGAACTAAGATTCATGATGCTATTTTGTTTGTGCAGACAAAGAAGCCGCTAAACTAATTTGTAGCCCAGCGAATTCTAATGTTTTACAATTCTTCAACTCTAACTAAATGGTTCACTTTTCGGATCATCCCGGCAATGGCTCCATTAAGCTCGACTTCAACGCTCCGGTTGATTTTCCCTAACCCCAAAGCGGTAATTGTACGCTTCTGAACTTCGGGCCGATCAATCGTACTTCTCACTTGGGTAATTTTCACTTTTGCCATGACCTTGCAAATTTAAGCATCCGTGGCAGCCTTGCGAGCCGCCCGGAAGTTATGATTATCCGTTAAATACGGTGGCCATTTTCACCCCACGCTGAAAAGCTACCTGGTGCGGCGCACGCATTTTGCTGAGGGCATCGATGGTCGCTTTAACTACATTGTGCGGGTTAGACGAACCTTTTGATTTAGCCAATACGTCTTTTACTCCGGCACTTTCCAACACGGCACGCATGGCACCTCCGGCAATAACACCCGTACCTGGAGCGGCGGGTTTAAGCAGAATAAAACCGCCACTAAATTTTCCAATCATTTCGTGGGGAACGGTGTGCTTGAGTAAAGGAACCTGCACCAAGTTCTTTTTGGCATCTTCGATTCCTTTGGCAATGGCATCGGTCACTTCATTCGCTTTACCGAGGCCAAACCCTACGACTCCGTTTCCATCGCCAACAACAACGATCGCTGAAAAACTGAAACGCCGGCCCCCTTTAACAACTTTGGCAACGCGGTTGATAGCAACCACCTTTTCTTTCAAATCCGACTCGTTAACTTTGGTAGCTCGAACTGTATGGAGTTGTGACATTGTCTTGGTTTAAAATTTGAGACCTCCTTCACGCGCTCCCTCGGCCAATGCCTTCACTTTACCGTGGTACAAGTAGCCATTTCGGTCAAATACAACGGCAGAAACTCCCTGTGCAATAGCTTTTTCAGCCAGTTTCTGACCAACCGTTTTAGCAATGCCAACCGTATTGGCTACATCGCCATCCATCTCTTTCGAAGACGCGCTGACGAGCGTTATCCCTTTTAAATCGTTGATGATTTGCGCGTAAATACCACTATTCGAGCGAAAAACTGATAGCCGGGGGCGGTCTTCGGTTCCCGTCAGGCGGGTGCGGATGCTACGCTTAATGCGGGTCCGCCTTTCTTCTTTGCGATTATGTTTCATTTCAAAACTTGTTTTGTGGATTACCGACCCACGCTTTCAGAGGCATCAAAGTCAATTATACTTCGACCCTCGCCCTATTTATTTCTTACCGGCTGACTTACCCGCTTTACGGCGAACTTCCTCACCCACAAAGCGGATCCCTTTTCCTTTGTAAGGTTCAACTTTACGCAAGGACTTAATTTTGGCGGCCACCTGTCCGATCAATTGCTTGTCCGTACCTTCAAGGATAACCTTGGGATTAGACCCTTTCTCGGTCAGCGTTGAAACTTTCAGTTCGGAGGGAACCGCTACAAACACGTTGTGTGAATAGCCGAGTGTCAACTCCAGGATGTTGCCTTGGCTGCTGGCTTTGTACCCAACCCCGATGATTTCCAGCTCCCGACGGTAGCCTATACTTACGCCAACCACCATATTATTAACTAAAGCACGGTACAAACCATGCAGGGCTTTGTGCCGCTTCTGCTCCGTTGGGCGCTTTACGGTAAGTTCGCTACCATTAACCTCGACGGTAATGTCAGGATTGATGGTCTCGCTGAGGGTACCCCTCGGGCCTTTCACCGTAACAACGCTATTATCTACATTAACCGAAACGTCGGCGGGCAGCGTGATAATCTTATTTCCTATTCGTGACATGGCTTCAGTGGCTTAATAAACGTAGCACAACAGTTCACCTCCTACGTTGAGCGTCTTGGCTTCTTTGTCGGTCATGACTCCCTTCGAGGTCGAAAGAATGGCAATCCCTAAACCGTTGAGCACACGAGGTGTCTCTTTGGCCCCGGTGTACTTCCTCAGACCGGGTTTACTAACCCGAGTCAGGTTTACAATAGCCGATTGCTTCGTGACGGGATTATACTTGAGCGCTATTTTGATCGTACCCTGTACCGTGGCCTCGTCGAACTTGTAGTTCTGGATAAAACCCTTCTCAAAAAGAACTTTCGTGATTTCCTTTTTGATATTGGAGGCAGGTATTTCTACGACCCGGTGGCGCGCCTTGATGGCATTGCGCAGGCGAGTCAGGTAGTCTGCGATGGGGTCTGTCATGGTTGCAATGCGTTGTTCGCAAGGCCATTTTTGAAATTGGCTTGCAAAATTAGAGAAACAGAACGAATTATCAAACTTTTTCTACCAGGAGGACTTGGTGATGCCCGGAATTTTGCCATCAGAAGCCATTTCACGGAACGTTACCCTTGAAATGCCAAACTTGCGCATGTACCCGCGCGGACGACCCGTTAGCTTGCAACGATTGTGCAGGCGCACCGGGGAGGCATTACGGGGAAGTTTGTCAAGGCCGACGTAATCACCGGCTTCTTTAAGTGCTTTACGTTTGGCAGCATATTTGGCTACTGTCGCTTCACGTTTGCGTTCACGCGCTTTTACGGATTCTTTTGCCATTGTCGTGTATCGATTGACCGGGGAATACCGGATTGATTATTTCTTCTGGTTGGCGAAGGGCATTCCGAGTGCTTTCAACAACTCAAGACTTTCTTCGTCAGTTTTAGCGGTGGTTACGAACGTGATGTCCATACCTGAGATTTTCTGAACTTTGTCAATCGAAATCTCCGGGAAGATAATTTGTTCTTTTACACCCAGCGTGTAATTACCACGTCCGTCAAATCCTTTATCGCTGATTCCTTTAAAATCCCGTACTCGTGGGAGAGCAATTGTCGTCAGGCGATCCAGGAACTCGTACATACGCTCACCACGTAAAGTTACTTTGGCACCAATGGGCATATTAGCCCGCAGTTTGAAGTTGGATATGTCCTTCTTCGAGATGGTAGGTACCGCTTTCTGCCCGGTGATGGTCGTTAATTCCTCAACGCCTACGTCAACTAATTTCTTGTCGGCAACGGCGGCACCGATGCCTTTGTTAACCACGATCTTTTCCAACTTTGGAACCTGCATGATTGACTTATACTGAAATTTTTCTTTCAGTGCGGTCATCACTTCACTGTAATACTTTTCTTTGAGTCTGGGAGTTGCCATTGGTACAACTGATTTGTGGATTTCCGGCCCACTTGTTCAAATTTGAAAACGTGATGATTTGAGAATTAATCATTCACCAAATTTTCAAATTAAATAAAATCGCCTGATTTTTTACTGAAGCGTTGAAGCTTTCCTTTATCATTCAACTTCCGACCCGTGCGGGTAGGCTCACCCGTTTTAGGATCAACAACCATTAAGTTGCTGATGTGGATAGAACCTTCACGTTTTTCAATTCCCCCCTGCGGGTTAACCGCCGTGGGTTTTACGTGCTTGGTTATCAGGTTGACACCTTCAATGGTAGCCCGTTGCTTATCAATCATCACCTGAGCTACTTTGCCGGATTTACCCTTTGCATTGCCGGAAATTACCATGACGGTATCACCGGATTTGATGTGCAATTTGGGCTTCTTATTTACTTTCTTTTCCATCGTTGGTTTCGGGTAGACTCCAGATTAAAGCACTTCGGGGGCCAGTGAAACAATTTTCATGAATTGCTTTTCGCGCAGTTCCCGGGCTACAGGCCCAAAGATGCGAGTGCCGCGAGGCTCATCATTATTGTTGAGCAATACGGCAGCATTGTCTTCAAATCGGATGTACGATCCGTCTTTACGACGCACCTCTTTTTTTGTACGAACCACCACGGCCTTTGATACTGTGCCCTTCTTCAAGTTGCTCGAAGAAAGTGCCGATTTCACCGTTACCACGATTTTATCGCCAACGGATGCGTACCGTTTGCCCGTACCACCTAATACCCGGATAACCAGTACCTCCTTGGCACCACTATTGTCCGCTACGCCGAGTCTGGATTCTTGCTGAATCATTGCCTTATTTGGTTACCTAAGTGTTTGCTAACTGCTACTTGCTATCAACTTTGGAAGGCAGGTAACCGATAACTGGTCAATAAACCGGACTACTTTGCTTTTTCGACAATACCGACCAAGCGCCAACGCTTGTTTTTCGATAATGGGCGGGTTTCCATAACCCGAATTGTATCACCAATGCCACACTCGTTATTTTCGTCGTGTACCATTAGTTTCGTCGTCTTTTTCTGAAACTTCCCGTAGATAGGGTGCTTCACTTTCCGCTCAACCGTAATCGTTACGGACTTATCCATCTTGTCACTCAAGACGCGACCAACGCGGGTTTTTCGAAGATTTCTCGTTTCCATGCTTGGAATTTATTTACTGCTTCGCCAGCGGATTATAGTTGACGGGCCGAAAGTTCAGTCATCAGGCGGGCAATCAGTTTACGCGAGGTGCGAAGACGCATTGGGTTTTCGATCGGTGAAATAGCGTGAGCAAATTTTAGCCGATCGAAGGCTTCTCTTTCCTGAGCAACTTGTTGCTTGAGGTCGTCCGCACTGAGCGATTTGATCTCCTTATTTTTCATGGCCGTAATGGAATTACCGTAATGGAATTGCAGTAATGAAATTAGCTAAATGTGGTTTTTACTTATTCGGCTGCTTCCTCGTAATCACGCCGCACCACAAACCGGGTACGAAGAGGTAGTTTCTGGGCGGCCAGGCGAAGTGCTTCCTGAGCAAGTTCGAGCGGTACGCCAGTCGATTCAAATAGTATGGTGCCTGGTTTCACGTTGGCAACCCAGTATTCAGGGGCACCTTTCCCTTTACCCATCCGCACTTCAGCGGGCTTCTTGGTAATGGGATTATCAGGGAAAATACGAATCCACACCTGGCCTTCACGCTTCATGGCGCGGGTTACCGAGATACGGGCTGCTTCAATCTGACGGGCAGTAATCCGACCCGGTTCGAGCGACTTAATTGCAAACGAACCAAAGGCGATTTCGTGACCGCGCGTTGCTATGCCTTTAACCCGCCCTTTTTGCTGCTTACGAAACTTGGTTCTTCTGGGTTGTAACATGATTCTATGCCGTTAGGGGCGAAATCTTACTTTCACCTAAACCTCTTGTTTTAGATTAACGACGTCCGCCGCCGCCAGCACCACCAGGACGATTGCCACCGCCAGCACCGCCAGGACGATTGCCGCCGCCGCCACCGCCGCCGGGACGACTACCGCCACGACCACCACCGCCACCGGGACCACTACGGGCGCCGGGAGCACCCGCACCCTGGCCACCACGACCCCGGTCACCGCCCCGATCATCGCCACCGCGACCCCGACGATCACCCCGATCATTGCGGTCACGCCGGTCATTGCGATCACCTCCGCGTGCATCACCGCCCGTGTTGCCAACCGCCGCGTAAGCATTGGGTGTCAAATCGCGCTTGCCGTATACTTCACCTTTGAAAATCCAGACTTTAATACCGATTTTACCGTATACCGTCTGGGCTTCAGAAATAGCATAATCAATGTCGGCCCGGAGCGTGTGCAGTGGGATACGCCCTTCTTTGTACTGCTCGGTACGGGCCATTTCGGCACCCCCCAAACGACCCGACAGTTTAACCTTAATGCCCTGAGCGCCGACGCGCATAGCCGAAGCGATAGACTGCTTCATGGCCCGGCGAAACGAGATACGAGCCTCCAACTGCTGGGCGATGGTTTCGCCAACCAGTTTAGCATCAGTTTCAGGACGTTTAATTTCAAAAATGTTAATCTGAACGTCCTTACCGGTAATCTTCTTAAGTTCTTCTTTGATCTTATCGACTTCCTGACCGCCCTTGCCAATAACAACGCCAGGGCGGGCCGTGTTGATAGTCAACGTGATGCGCTTTAAAGTGCGCTCAATGATGACCTTCGAAATGGCTCCTTTGGAGATCCGCGCTTTGATATATTTACGAATTTGCTCGTCTTCAACCAGCTTCTCCGCGAAACTCTTGCCGCCGTACCAGCTTGAATCCCATCCACGGATAATGCCCAGGCGCAGACCAACGGGGTTAATTTTCTGTCCCATTTTGTTATGCTTCGTTGTTAGTGTCTTCGGCGACAGCGCCTGGATTTGCGTTACTGGCAACGACCAGCGTTACGTGATTGGACCGCTTGCGAATGCGGTGACCGCGTCCCTGGGGAGCAGGCCGCAGACGCTTCAACATGGGGCCACCGTCAACAAAAATGGTTTTTACGTACAGGTCGGCCTCTTCTAATTTCACCTGATCTTCAAATTTTTGCTGCCAGTTGGCTACCGCCGAAAGCAGTAACTTCTCCAGACGCGGTGCCGCTTGTTGCGGTTGAAACTTCAGAATGGCCAGCGCTTTATTAACGCTCTGACCGCGCACCAAATCAGCAACCAAACGCATTTTACGCGGCGAAGTTGGTACGTTTCGGAGTATGGCGATTGCTTCCATATTTTATTAAATGCTGAATTATGAATGATGAATTCTGAATGAGAAAGCTAAAATTCAGCATTCAGCATTCAACATTCTATCGTTTGCCTTTATCTTTTTTCGCTACGTGGCCACGGAAATTACGTGTGGGCGCAAATTCACCCAGCTTGTGCCCGACCATATTTTCGGTGACGTAAACCGGAATAAACTTGTTGCCGTTGTGAACGGCGAACGTGTGACCGACGAAATCGGGTGAAATCATCGAGCGACGCGACCAGGTTTTAATGACCGACTTCTTACCCGCCGTGTTCATCGTCTGAACTTTGTTGTCGAGGCGAAAGTCAATGTAAGGGCCTTTTTTGAGCGAACGTGCCATTATTTCTTCTTTCTGCTAATGATCAACTGATTGGATGCCTTCTTTCTACTACGGGTTTTCTTGCCCTTAGCCAACAAACCATTGCGCGAACGAGGGTGACCACCCGATGCCTTACCTTCGCCCCCACCCATGGGGTGATCGACCGGGTTCATGGCAACGCCGCGTGTACGGGGACGAATACCCAGCCAACGGCTACGGCCCGCTTTACCCTTGCTTTCGTTCATGTGATCCGGGTTGGACACCGATCCAACCGTAGCCCGGCACGTACCAAGAATCATGCGGGTTTCGCTCGAAGGCATTTTCAGAATCACGTACTTCCCTTCACGACCCAAAATCTGGGCGTAGGTTCCGGCACTCCGAGCCATGGAGGCCCCCTTGCCGGGAGTCAACTCGATGGCGTGAATGATCGTACCAATCGGGATGACCTGGAGCGGTAATGAATTTCCTACTTCGGGGGGAATGTCGCTACCGGATTGTATTTTCTGGCCTACCTTCAGGCCCTGGGGAGCAACGATGTAGCGCTTTTCACCATCGGTATATTGTACCAATGCGATACGAGCCGAACGGTTGGGATCGTACTCAATCGTCAGCACTTCAGCAACGATGTCCAGCTTGTCGCGCTTGAAATCAATGATTCGGTACTTGCGCTTGTGCCCCCCACCGATGTAGCGCATGGTGCGGCGACCCGTGTCGTTGCGGCCGCCGGTTCTCTTCAACACCGTCGTCAGGCTCTTTTCGGGCTTGCTGGCCGTGATGTCGGCAAACGACGGAGCTACGCGAAAGCGCTGGCCGGGGGTCGTTGGTCGGAGTTTTTTAACTGCCATGTCGGTTGTTTCTGCGGCGGCACTATGTCCCGGTTTGCCAGTGCCTGCCCGTTTATATCAACCCGCCGGAAACGGGTTTTTTAATTTGAAAATGTGCTAATTTGAGAATTTGAAACGTTCAGCACATTTTCACATTCTCAAATTCCTTCATAGAAATCAATGACTTCACCGGCGGCTACGGTCACAACTGCTTTTTTGTGAGTTTGCGTACTGCCGCTGGTGATCCGGCTGCGGGTGCTGCGCGATTTCGATTTGCCAATCTGACGCATCGTTCGTACCCCTTCAACCTTCACGCCGTACAGTTTTTCAACCGCTTTTTTGATCTCGACTTTGTTGGCTTTCAATTCCACCTCGAAACCGTACTTGCCCTGATTATTCATGGCAGTGTACTTTTCGGTCAGGATTGGTCTTACAAGAATGCCCATGGTAACTATTGGTTAAAAAGCAATTCGATTTTAGAAACAGCCCCTTCGCTAATCAGCACCCGATCCGCATTGAGTACGTTATACGTCGTCAACTGCTCCGCTGTCGCGATTCGGGTTTTCTTTAAGTTACGGCCCGATAAGATCACATTCTGATTTGCTTCGGCCAGAACCAACAGAATCTTCGTATCGCTCAGGGAAAACGCATTCAGTAAACTAACGAACGACTTGGTTCTGGGGGCATCGAAGCTGAAATCTTCCAATACCGTCAAAACCCCTTCCTGGGCTTTTGAGGCCAGCGCCGACTGACGGGCCAGCGTTTTCACTTTCTTATTGAGCTTGAAGGAATAATCGCGGGGACGGGGGCCAAAAATACGTCCGCCGCCTTTAAACAATGGGGATTTGATGGAACCGGCACGGGCACCGCCCGTTCCTTTTTGACGCTTGATTTTGCGCGTCGAGTGGCTTACCTCCGCCCGCTCTTTTGACTTGTGCGTACCCTGACGTTGGTTGGCCAAGTACTGCTTTACGTCGAGGTACATCGCGTGCTCATTCGGCGCAATGCCGAATACCTCGTCCGAAAGGGTAACTTTTTTACCCGTTTCACTCCCGGAAATATTGAATACACTCAGTTCCATCGGCTTATTTCTCCAGAATGACGAATGAATTTTTTGCGCCCGGTATCGATCCGCTCACGGCAATGAGGTTTTGCTCAAGCATTACCTTCACCACACGCAGGTTCTGAACCTTCACCCGGTCATTGCCCATGCGACCTCCCATGCGGAGACCTTTAAATACCCGTGAAGGAAACGAGCAGGCCCCAATCGAACCGGGGTGACGTGCCCGGTTGTGCTGACCGTGCGTCGCACCACCCACTCCGCTGAATCCGTGACGCTTCACAACGCCCTGAAAACCCTTGCCCTTCGAGGTACCAATCGCATCGACAAATTCACCTTCCGTGAAGAGATCGGCCGTTACGGTATCGCCCAGACTGAACGCCTTTTCAAATTCTTTGAATTCCACCAGTTTGCGCTTGGGCGTTGTGCCCGCCTTCTTGAAGTGGCCTTGAAGCGGCTTCGTGGTGTTTTTTTCTCTCTTGTCGCCGAAACTTAACTGAACGGCGGCGTAACCATCTTTTTCAACGGTCCTGACCTGTGTAACCACGCAGGGTCCGGCTTGAATCAGCGTACACGGTACGGCAGTGCCGTCGGCGTTGTAGAGGCTGGTCATGCCAATTTTTTTACCAATAATACCTGACATTTTCTTGAGTATTAAGAACTTACGGCTACCTCACAGCGGGTGCCTTAGAAAACGGACTGCAAAAGTAGAGTTTTTAGGGCAGGCTTACAAACATGAAGCCAAAATCTGCCAAAAAATCAGGTACTTAATCAGGAAGAGTTGAGAATAAAGCGGGCAAGAATCTTTGTGAATGTATGATTGCGAGTGCGTACGAAGTTGTAAAACCTGGCACCTCTCTTTTCACACAACGCAGGCAGGCGGGTAGCCTGTCAACCGGCGCAGATTCCTGTCAGCTTACTACTCAACTCATCGATTTGGGCATTCAAATGTTGATGAGTCAGCAACAGTTCTGACATTCTGGGAGTCGGACTGGTCGTCCTTCATCAGAAGTTGCCCCGCTACTACTCTGTTCTGTTTCCGTGCAGTTATGCCAACCGTTTACGGAGATGCAACGAGCGGGGCCGTTTTTTACGAGGTGCAAAAGTAGAAGATTCTGCCGGGGATGGCAACGGTTTCTGAAAAAAGTTTTTAGAAACCGGCGGACTACTGCCCGGCAGCACTGACCCGACGCAGGTTGTAGAACAGTTTTTCAAGCAGTCGTGAGTCATCGGTCAGGATTTCTGCCGAAGCACTCATTCCCGTTTTGTAGGATAGCGATTTGCCGTAATTCGTCGTCAGGCCCGCAGGCAGGGCCACTTTAGCCAGGAACACGCTGTCGCGCACAGATACCTCGGCAATGGATTCGATGCGTCCGCGCACGGCACCGAATTCCTGAAACGGATACCCCGCAAATTTGACCAACACCGTTTGCCCGGCTTTTACTTTGCCAAAATTCTGCTGCGGTACGCGCAATTCCCCGAAGTACCCGGTGTGGACGGGGACAATGTAAAATAATTCCTGCCCCATCGCCAAGTGCTGGCTCTCCTGCACGAACGACGGAAACACCACCTGCCCGGCCACGGGTGCCGTCAACACGTACTTCGCCTTCCAGGCTTCCGCCGCGCTGCGCAGGGTATTGAGCGTTTGCAGAAACTGGTCGCGCTCTTCGGCCACCTGCTGGTCGAGTTCCAGGATTTCCTTTTGTTTGGCCCGTTGCGCCACGCCGTTGTTAATGAGCGCCGCGCCAGTTTGTTGCAGCGGAAACGAGCGGGCGAGGCGTTTGCTTTCTTCGCGTTTCAGTTCCAACGGAGCAATCACCTTTTGCTCGGCCAGGCTCAGTTGCACCTCGTAGTCGTCCTGGGCCAGTTGCTGATCGCGTTGCTGGAGGGTGCGCTGTTCGCGGAGGTTGTCAGCTAAGGCCGCCAAATCCCGAATTTCCTCGTGCAGCAGTGCTTTTTTCTGGCTGTAAAATCCGCCCGCCAGGTAAGCCTTGAGCTGAATGTGCGCCTGCTCGAAGGTTTGAAAACTGGCTTGTAATTCACCGAGTTGGTGGAAGTTGCGCAAGTTGGGCATGGATAAACGTTCGAGTTGGTCCCGGCGGGCAAGGTTCCAGGCGCGTTCCAATTCAGCCATCAGCCGCAGCACGTCTTCGTGGCGGGCGGTGCTTTCGAGGTAGGCTAGCGATTGCCCAACGTTTACCCGACTCCGTTCGGCGACCAGCAGACGCACTAGTTTGCCCTCGGTGCGGGTCAGTACGGCTTTGGGGGCGTTGAGCGAAGTGAGTTTGAACGACGCCCGCACCACGTCGGGGTAGCGGATTACCCACGCGCCCGTCAGCACCCCGGCCAGCACCAGCGCCACGAGCGTAATGCCCCAACGCAACAGCCAGCGCGGAGGGCGGGCAATGAGTTCCTGGACTTCTTCGGAGCGGAGTTCCATCACGGGAGTTGAAAATTGAAAGTTGAAAATTGAGAGTTGAAAACATACTGATTACGAAAAGCTATGCCTTTGCCTTGAGGATGGTAAAACTTCAGCAGTTTCTGGTGGAACACAAAAAAGAATACGTGCTTTCCAAGCAGGCGGTGCGGAGTGGTACGTCAATCGGTGCCAATCTGGAAGAGGCGAATCAGGCGGAAAGCCTGGCAGATTTTATTCACAAACTCTCAATTAGCAACAAGGAAGCTCACGAAACGCATTACTGGTTGCGCCTACTTCGCGACGCGGAATGGCCTGACAACCGCCTGGCCGATTCGTTGCTAACCGACTGCGGTGAAC